>JBPCWF010000180.1:0-6258 GCA_051009775.1 Hyphomicrobiales bacterium
CGAAGTCACCGGCGACATCGATCAGCGAGGCAATGGGGCCGCCGTGATACATGCCGCTGCCGGGCGAACGCTCGAGCTCGGGCCTCATGGGCATGCGGATCAGGACCTTGTCCTCGTCGGGCCAGACCTCCTCGCAGGTCATGCCGCAGAACGAAATGAAGGGCGATCCGTCGAGGATTGCCTGAATCTGGTCGCGGGTCAGCTTCTCGGTCATGGCACCAGCACGATCTTGCCGAAGAAGTCGCGGTCGATCAGCTTCTGCACCGCATCGCCGGTCTCGCTGAGCGGCCGGACCGAATCGATCACCGGCACGATGGCGCCCTCAGCCGCCATGCGCATCATCTCCGCCTGGTCGTCCATGGTCCAGCCGTTGGAGCCCATGATGTTGATCTCGTAGGTCCAGATATAGCGGCAGTCATTGTCGGTCTTGTAGTCCATGGTCGCACCGCAGAGCAGCATGCGCCCGCCGGGCGCGATGCTCTTGAGGCTGTCGACCCAGGTGTCGCCACCGATATAGTTGACCATGACGTCGACCCCGCCGTCCTGGCCCATGCGCGGCTTGCCGAGATGGTCCCAGACCCATTGGCGGAATTCGACCTGACCGGTGTTGACCACATGGTCGGCGCCGATCTCCTTGAGCTTTTCGAGCTTCCATTCGGAGCTCGAGCAGGCGATCACCTCGGCACCCGCCGCCTTGGCGAGCTGGACGCAGGCGGTGCCGACACCGCCGGCGGCGCCTAAGATCATGACCTTCTCGCCCGCCGCGACCTGGCCACGCGTCTTCATCATGCGCAGCGCCGTGCCATAGGCGATCGGCAGGCTCGCGGCATGCTCAAAGCTCAGGTCGTCCGGCATGCGCACGATGTTGGTCGCGGGGATCCGGTGATATTCCGCGCAGATGCCGAGCCGGGTCTCGCCGGTCATGCCTTCGCCCGGGACCATCGGGTAGACCGACACCCGGTCGCCGGCCGCCCAGCCGTCGACATTGGCGCCCAACTCGACGATCTCGCCTGCACCGTCGCCCGCAACGATCATCGGCAGCGGCGTCTTGAGGGCCGTGGTCTTGAGCAGAATCATCGGCTCGAACCCGTTGAGCGCCGCCGCGTGGACCTTGATCACCACATCGTCCGCACCGCATTCGGGATCGGGGAAATCGTCCCAGCGGATGTTCGCGGTGTCCCCGTGCTCGTGGAATTGAGCGGCCTTCATGAAATGTCTCCCGCTGTGCGGCCGGGTGGTCCCGGTCCCTTGTCCTGTCCATGCCCCGCCGGAAGCTTGGCAGGGATGGGCGGGGTCATGCAAGGCTGGACTTGGGGCGTGCAGCCGTGCTCAGATGACCAACCGGGTGCCGGGCAGCGACGGAGCGGGGAGGGCATGGTTTCCATAAAGGAATTGGATCACGCGCTGATCCTTGTGCGTGATCTCAACGATGCGGACGTGGCGATGCGCCGCCTCGGCTTCAAAGCGACGCCGCGCGGAGTCCACTCCGAGCATATGGGGACCGCGAACTCCACCATCATGTTCGACGACATGACCTATTTCGAGATCATCGGCGTGCTCGAGCCGACGCCGTCCAACTTCGATATGCGCGAGATGCTGGAGCACGGCGAAGGCCTGCTCGGTATCGCCATGAAGACCGACGATGCGCGGGCGACCGTTGTGGAACTGTCGGAGGTGTCGGCGGCCGGCGGCGAGGCGGTCAACTTCTCGCGGCCGGTCGACATGCCGGCCGGGCCGGAGGAAGCGGCCTTCTCGGTCGCCAATATCGATTCTGCGCGCTCGCTCGGCATCAAGATGTTCGCGTGCCAGCACCACACGCCGAATGTGGTCTGGCGCCCCGGCTATATCGAACAACCCAATGGTGCCATCGGCGTCAGCGCGGTGGTCGGCTCGACCTCCGATTTGGACGAGGCGGAGCGCCAGATGACGGTCCTGTTCGGTGACCGGGTGACGACCGAAGGCGGCGCGGTGACCGTGAAGTTCGACAATGCCTCCATCGCTTTCAAAACGCGCGCGCGGCTGCACCAGGACCACGGCATTTACGTCAATGGCGAGACCAAGCTGCAGGTCCTGCAGCTGAGAACGCGGTCCAGGGAGGTGACACGCCGTACGCTGAGGGAAAACCACATCGACTTTACAGACCGGGGCAAAGACACAGTGAGTGTGCCGCCGCAGGCCGCCTGCGGCGCAACAATAGAGTTCGTGTCCAAGTAACGGCACGGGCCGAGCAGGGAGAACGTGACATGAGAAAAGTGCTTACGGCGCTCGTCGCGGCGCTGGTCATGACCGTCTGGAGTGGCCAGAGCCTGGCTCAGGACTACAAGTGGCGCATGGCCACGATCGACCGGGAAACCGGCATTTACTGGACCACAATCGCCCAGAAATGGGCGGACCTTGTCGAAAAGCTCACCAGCGGCCGGATGAAGATCGAACCGCTGCCGGCGGGTACGGTCGGCAATATCTTCAAGCTCCACGAGGCGGTCGATGACGGCCTGGTGGAGATGGCCAACTGGCCGCCGATCTTCCTCGGCACCGCCGATCCGACCAACGCCATGATCGCGTCGTTTCCGACCGGGCTCGGCACGGACTCGTTCCACGCCTGGCTCTATCAGGGCGGCGGACAGGAGCTTTGGGTGCAGCACCGCAAGGAAACCATGGGCATGCATGCCATCATCGTCGGCAGCGGGCCGTCGGAATGGTTCGCCCACAGCCATGTGGCGGTGCGCACCACGAAAGATCTCGAAGGCCTGAAATACCGCACGCTCGGCAACTGGGCCGCGGTGGTGAAGGACAAGTTCGGCGCCTCTCCGACCACGGTTCCGGGCTCGGAGATCTACGGCATGCTGGAGAAAAAGGGCATCGATCTCGCGGAATATTCCATGCCGGGCGAGAACTTCGCGCGCGGCTATCACGAGATCGCGAAATACCTGATCTATCCGGGCATCCACGCGCCGGCCTGGGCGTTCGAGGTGCTGATCAAGCAGGAGAAATGGAACGAGCTTCCCGACGACATCAAGACGGCGATGGAAGTCGCCGGCCGTGTCGTGACCCATGACAGCTTCCTGCAGATCATAAACGGCGATCTGGACGCGGTGAAGAAGTTGCAGGACGCAGGCAAGAACGAGTTCATCCGCCTGTCGCCCGAATTCGTCGATCAGGCCCGCGAAGCCGCAAGAGCCTGGGCCGCCAAGGCTTCGGCCGACGCCAAGGCCAAGGGCAACGAGTGGCCGGAAAAGGTTTTCAAGTCGCTCACCACGTTCCAGGACCGGTGGCGCGCGGGGTCGAAATACCTCGTTGTCGACCATCAGGACTGACCTTTGAGATGGCCGGGGTCTGACGGCCCCGGCTGCCCAAGACGCGGCCTTGAAATCGCTCCTCCTCAATCGGGTCCTGCCCGCGCTCGACCGGGTCGGGCAGGTACTGGCGGTCGTCGCCATGGCGATGATCCTGTGCCTGATCGCGGTCATGATCTTCGAGGTGATCGCCCGCCGGGTGTTCAATGCGCCGACCATCTGGGCGATCGACATCACCTATATGACCAACGGCACGCTGTTCCTGATCGGCGGCGCCTATACCCTGAGCAGGAATGCCCATGTGCGCATCGACTTCATGTCGGCGCGCCTGCCGGAGCGGCTGCAGCACGCGATCAATCTGGCGTTCTATCTGCTGATCTTCCTGCCGGCACTTTCGCTGACCTCTTACAACAGCTTTCTCAAAGCCCATAAGGCCTTTGTCCGCGGCACGCTGGAAAATATGAGCACATGGGAACCTGTGGTCTGGCCGTTCCTCACGGGCATCACGATCGGTGTCGCCGGTCTCACGCTGCAGGTGGCGGTCGAAAGCATACGCCACGCCTACGGTATCGCCGATCCGACATCGGTCGAGCCGCCGAGCCGCCGCGCCCAGGACATTCCGGCATGAGCGGTGAAACGCTTGCCGCCCTGATGTTTCCGATGCTGTTCGTGTTCGTGTTCTGCGGCATCCCGATCGCCTTTGCCCTGCTCGCCACCGCCTTCCTGTTCGGCCTGCCGCTCTACGGCAAGCTGATCGGCCTGCAGATGTATGCCGGCATCACCCAGACCGCGTCGCAGTTCCTTCTTTCCGCGGTGCCGCCTTTCGTGTTCATGGGCTTCATGCTGGAACGCTCCGGCATTGCCGAGCGGCTGTTCCTGGCGCTGCGCATGTGGCTCGGCCAGCTTCCGGGCGGGCTGGCGCTTGCGACCATGGCCATGGCGGCGGTGATCGCGGCATCGACCGGCATCGTCGGCGCGGTCGAGGTGGTGATCGGCGTGATGGCGATCCCGGCCATGCTGCGTTACGGCTATTCCAGGGTCCTGACGTCGGGCACGATCTGTGCCGGCGGCTCGCTCGGCACCATGATCCCGCCGTCTATCGTCGTCGTCATCTACGCATCGGTCGCCAACCTGTCGGTCGGCCAGTTGTTTGCCGGCGTGCTCGCGCCCGGGCTGATCATGGTCGCCCTGTTCTTCGGCTACATTCTGGTGCGCTGTACCATGAAACCCGAAGAGGGGCCGCCGGCGGCGCCGGAGGAAGCAGTACCGCTTGGCCGCAAACTGTGGATCACGCTCACCGCCTTTGTGCCCGCGGTCGCCCTGATCCTGGCCGTGCTCGGCGCCATCATCCTCGGCGTTGCGACCCCGACGGAGGCCGCTTCGGTCGGTGCGGTCGGCGCGCTCGTGCTGACCATCGCCTATGGCCGGTTCAAGTGGTCGGTGCTGAAGGACACTCTGTCCCAGACGCTCCTGGTCAACTGCATGATCCTCCTGATCGTGGTTGGCGGGTCCATGTTTTCAGGCGTGTTCCGGATCCATGGCGGCAACCGGCTGGTGGCCAATGTGGTCGATGCCCTGGGGCTCGGCGATCTCGGCCTGGTGCTGATCCTGCTGGGCGTCGTGTTCATCGCAGGCTTCATCCTGGACTGGGTGTCGATCGTCCTGATCTGCCTGCCGATCTTCATACCCCTGCTCAGTGCGGCCGGGATCGATCCGATCTGGTTCGCCGTGCTCATGGTGGTGGTGATCCAGACAAGCTATCTGACCCCGCCCATGGCGCCGTCGATCTTCTATCTGAGATCCATCGCGCCGCCCGAAATCACCTTCGGCGACATGTATCGCGGCGTCATGCCGTTCGTCGCCTGCCAGGTGATCACGCTTCTGGCCGTGTTCTTCTGGCCGGAAATCGCCACCTGGCTGCCCACGGTGCTGGTCTCCAGCTTCTGACCGGTTGCGTCGCAATATCTCCAATGTCCCGACCGATCCTGATAAGTTGAACCGGGGGCGATTCCGAAACGGTGACTTTGAACATGTCAGAGAAGCGTATGCTGGGCCCCGGCCTGGAAATCAGTCCCATCGTTACCGGTCTGTGGCAGGTCGCCGACATGGAGCGGGACGGCAATCTGCTGGACCCGGATGCGGCGTCCGACGCCATGGCGGACTATGCGCGCGCCGGGTTCGACACGTTCGACATGGCCGACCATTACGGCAGCGCCGAGCTGATCGCGGGCCGCTTCCGGGCGCGCCGGGTCGACGGCGCAATCGAGCTCGGTGAAGACGCGGATCCGCGCATGCTGACCAAATGGTGCCCGCATCCGGGCGTCATGTCGCCCGAGGCGGTGCGCGCCGGGGTCGAAGAGCGGCTCGAGCGACTCGGCACATCGAAGATCGACCTGCTGCAGCTCCATTGGTGGATGTACGAACATCCGGGCTATGTCGACGCCATGAAGGAGCTCGTGAAACTGCAGCACGAGGGCCTGATTGCCCATCTGGGGGTGACCAATTTCAACACCGACCACCTGCGCGTCCTGGTCAAGCACGGCCTCTGGGTGGTGTCCAACCAGGTATGCCTCTCATTGCTCGACCGCCGCGCGTCGGGCCGGATGACCGATTTCTGCCTCGACAACTCCATCAAGCTCCTGGCCTACGGCACGCTCGGCGGCGGGTTTCTGACCGACAGGTGGGTCGGTGCGCCGAAGCCGGCGCCGGAGGAGATTGGCGACTGGAGCAAGATGAAATACGCCCGGTTCGTCAATCAGATCGGCGGCTGGGGCGTGCTGCAGACACTGCTCGCCGCGCTCAAGGAAATCGCCGACAGATACGAGGTCTCGGTCGCCAATGTTGCGACCCGCTGGGTGTTGGAGCAGCAGGCGGTGGGGGCGGTCATCGTCGGTGCGCGGCTCGGCGAGCGCGAGCACCGCGAAGACAACCGGCGCGTCCTGTCCTTCACGCTCGACAACAAGGA
>JBPCWF010000181.1:0-5498 GCA_051009775.1 Hyphomicrobiales bacterium
CAGCCGACGGCGAACTGTACAAATATGTCGGCGTGCAGCTTGTGGAGTTGATCGACCTCACGCAAAAGAAAGCCGAGCTCAATCGACAGACGGAAAACCCCGCCCCCGGACGGTCTATTCAGTAGCAGTTTCTGGAACAATGGGTTGAACGGTCGGACGCCGGCTTGGTTCCATCGTCGTCCCGAGGATTCGGGCCTGCGCGAAACCGTTCCTTGGCTTGCGCAGGATCGGGAGACGGGATTTCGGGTCGGGTGGGAGGCCTTGCTACTTCCGGAATTCCTCTTCAGGCAGCCGGTACCGGACCCCCAGGCGGACGTAGAACAGACAAATTACCGCACTGCCCACCGAGCACGCCATCACTGTTGCAAGCAAGGTGCCCCACACACTTGGCAAGTGGGGGCTGACGATCAGGAGCGTCAGCATGGTCAGGATCCCGCCGACCGCGACGATCGTCGCAATCAGACCGAGTTGCTGTAGGGAACTTGGTGCAATTGGCGAAATCATAATGACTGCAATAATCACCGGAAGCAGCATGATTTCTCGCATTCCAGTGGTGCCGAGGGCCTGCGAGATCATCTTTGCGACGATCGGAAAGAACACGGACAGCGCCATCATGGCGAGGAACTGCCACCAAAAGGAAAGGGCCTCTTGCGGCTCATCGCGTTGCGCGTCGTGGTGCACGCCGGTTTCTTGTTTTTCACCGATCATATCTGCTACCGAATTGAGCTTAAGCTCACTGTAGCACGTGGTGGTTGTAGGACTGTTAAGGCCCTCGACTGCGGATTTCACGCCGTCGGACTTGCTGTGACCCTGCCGGACCGGTCTTTCGCCGCACGTGCAGCCCACATGCCGATCAGCATGCATGCCACGAACACCAGCGTTCCGTTGGCGCCGAGCGAGAGCGCGGTCACGGCGGGTCCGGGGCAATAGCCGCCCAGGCCCCAGCCGAGGCCGAAACTGGCTGCGCCGGCAAGCAGGGGACCGTCGATATCGCTTGCGCTCGGCAGGTGGAACCGGTCCGCGAAGGCCGGATGCGGGCGTGCCTGCACGAGCCGGTAGCCTATGAAGGTCACCACCCCCGCGCCGGCCATGACGAAAGCGAGACTGGGGTCCCAGGTTCCAGCGAAGTCCAGGAAGTTCAAAACCTTCGCGGGATTGCTCATGCCCGAAACGACGAGCCCGGTGCCGAAGACAAGACCGCTCAGAAGCCCGGCGAGTGCACGCATGGCTCAGCCTCCGATAACGTGCCGCGCCACGAAAACGGTGACGATGGCGACGGACATGAAGCAGACGGTCGCGGCGAGCGAGCGGGGCGACAGGCGCGCCAGTCCGCACACGCCGTGGCCTGACGTGCAGCCGCTGCCGGTCACAGTACCGAAGCCGACCAGCAACCCGGCCGCGCCCATGAGCATGAGATCCGACGAGACGGTCTGCTTCACAGCCTCTCCGGTGGCGAGCTGATAGACAAGCGGCGCGGCAATCAGACCGGCGACGAAGGCGAGCTTCGGCAGATAGTCACCGCCGCGCGCCGGCGGCAGCAGCGAACTGACGATGCCGCTGATGCCCGCGATGCGGCCGTTGGCGCCCATAAGCAGGACGGCGGCACAGCCAATGAGGATGCCGCCGGCCAGCGATGCAAGGGGTGTGAAGTCCGTCATGGTTCCATTCCGGTCTGCTGCGCTTCTAACGCTGCCGTGCTCGGACGATCAGCCCCACGATGGTCTCTTCACCCAATGCCTTACATGCCTCCAGGCGATGGAGACCTTCAACGAGCACAAATCTCCCGTCGCCCTGGCGCACCTGGATCGGGGTCTGCTGACCGTTCTCCAGCATGCTCTCGGCGATCTCGTTCACGACGTCCGCGTCGAGCGTCTTGCGCCGTTTCATCGGCACATAGATCTGGTCGATTTTGAGGGTCTCGTTCTTCATGCTGGAGCTGCCGAATCCACTTTGCCGGTCGGGCCTGTGCCAATCTGATGGGCGCCTTCTATATAGCACCTGTTTAAGCCGCCGCGAGTGCGGCACCATGTATCTGCGGTCCGGCTGCCTGTGATAGGATGCAGCCGTGCGGCATGACGACCGGGGTCCGCCCCGTTCCGCCGCCCGTCATCCCAAATCCGGAGTGGTCCGCAGCAGCAAACCATGTCTCATGCCTTCCCCACATACAGCATCGGCGAGCGGCGGGCGGACGCCTTTATCCATGTGCTCGGGGTCGGCGCCAGCATCGCGGGCGCCATCGTGCTCATGGCGATGGCCGTCGGCGCCCTGCCGGCGGTGTCGGTGGTCAGCCTTGCGGTCTACAGCGCCGGCCTGCTGGCCGTGTTCAGCTTCTCCGCCGCCTATAATCTGGTCAGCTGGCCCGGGCCGAAAGCCATCCTGCGGCGCTTCGACCACGCCGCGATCTATCTCAAGATCGCCGCCACCTACACGCCCTTCGCGGCGGTCAAGATGGGCGGCGCCACAGGCTTCGGACTGCTCGCCCTGGTGTGGTCGGTCGCCGTGTTCGGGATCGCGACCAAACTCCATTTTCCCGAACGCCTGGTCAAGACGTCCTACGTCCTCTATCTCGCGCAAGGGTGGGCCGTGCTGATCGCGCTCGGGCCGCTCGCCGCCGCGGTATCCGACCGCGTGCTCATACTGCTCGGCATCGGCGGCCTGCTCTATACGGTCGGCGTCGCGTTTCACTTCTGGAACCGGCTGCGCTACCACAACGCGGTGTGGCACGGTTTCGTGCTCACCGCCTCGGGCTGCCATTACGCCGCCGTGGTCAACGCGATTTACGGCTGAGCTGCCGCCACCTCTCAGGCGCCGGCAAACGCCTGCCTGGCCTCGCCCTCGAGCCACTGGGCCATGCGCTTGTAGGGCACCGGCCCGTAGCTGATGCGGGCGACACCGAGGCCCGCCAGCGTCCTGGTGTCGGGCACATGGGGTAGGGCGATGATGTTGACCGGCAGGGCGATCTCCTCGCACAGCCTGGCGATCAGGCTTTCATCGGCAAGGCCCGGCGCGAAGAACCCGCTGGCGCCGGCCTGCTCGTAGGCCTTGGCTCGCTCGACCGCCTCGTCCAGCATGGCGCCGGTATGGGTGTCGGGCTTGGCCTTGAGGAACAGGTCGGTGCGGGCGTTGACGAAGGCCGAGGCGCCGAAATTATCGGCCGCCGCGCGCGCCGCCGCCACACGGGGAACCTGGTCCGCGATGTCATGAAGCCCCGTGCCGCCGACGATCTGGTCCTCGAAATTGAACCCGACCGCACCCGCCGCGCAGGCGCGCGCCACAGTCTCCGCGACCACTTGCGGATCCGCGCCATAGCCGCCCTCCAGATCGACCGTCACAGGCACATCGACCGTCTCGGCGATGCGGCGGAGGTTGTCCATCACCAAATCGAGGGGAATTTTCTCGCCGTCCGCGAAACCGTGGGCGGCGGCGACCGGCCAGCTGCCGGTGGCGATTGCCCTGGCGCCGGCATCCGCCACTGCCTTGGCGCTGCCCGGATCCCAGATGTTGAACAGGATGACGGGATCACCCTTCTTGTGCAGATCGTGGAAAATCCGTGCGTTCTTGGCTTGACCCTGCATGGCTGTTGTTCCTGACTTTGGAATTTGAACGTGTCCGTCATGGCCTTCCTACCGGCTGGCCGGAGGAGACTGAGCTGTTATCGTAAAATGGGGGCGGCGTCCGGCCGACGCAATGGACGTATGATCGCACCGAACCCGCCAGGAGTTACAGGAACCATGCGTGACACCCGTTTCGATATTCTGTTCGAGCCGGTTAAGATCGGCCCGGTCACGGCGCCCAACCGGTTCTATCAGGTGCCGCACTGCAGCGGCATGGGCTATGCCCTGCCGCACACGCTTGCCGCCATGCGCGAGGTCAAGGCGGAAGGCGGCTGGGGGGTGGTCAACACGGAATACTGCTCGATTCATCCGAGCTCCGACGACATGCCGTTTCCGTTCTGCTCGCTGTGGGACGACCAGGACGTGCGCAACATGGCCCTGATGACCGAAAAGGTGCACGGCCACGGAGCGCTGGCCGGGGTCGAGCTGTGGCATGGCGGCCTGCGCTCGTCCAACCTGCATTCGCGGCATGCCCCGCTGGGGCCTGAGAGCCTGCCGGCTTACAACGATCCGGTGCAGTCGCAGAGGATGGACAAGGACGACATCCGGGCGTTTCGCGGCTGGCATCGCGCCGCGGTCGCGCGTGCCCGTGAGGCCGGGTTCGACATCATCTACGTCTATGCCGCCCATACCTATCTCCTCTCCCAGTTTCTCGATCCCCGGCTCAACCGGCGCAGTGACGCCTATGGCGGCGCGGCGCAAAACCGGCTCCGGCTGGTGCGCGAACTGCTCGAGGAGGCGAGGGAAGAGGCCGGAGAGACTTGCGCCATTGCCGTGCGCATCGAGGCCGACAACGAAGATGGCAGCACGGACGACCGGGCCGAGATGCTGTCGACGATCGCGCCGTGGTGCGATCTGTTCGACGTGACCGTTGCGGACTATTCACACGAGATGGGTGCGTCACGCTTCGTGAAGGAGGCCTCGCTCGAAGACCACATCGCCCATGTGCGCGAGCTGACCGGCAAGCCGGTCGTGAGCGTCGGCCGGTTCACATCGCCGGAGACGATACTGTCCCAGGTGCGCCGCGGGGTGGTCGACCTGATCGGTGCGGCGAGGCCGTCGATCGCCGATCCGTTTCTGCCGGCCAAGATCCGCGACGGGCGTCTGGACGACATCCGCGAATGCATCGGCTGCAACCTCTGCTATGCGTGCGACGGCCGCGGCGTGCCGATCCGGTGCACGCAGAACCCGGCCATGGGGGAGGAATGGCGGCGCGGCTGGCATCCCGAGCGGGTGCCGGCGGCCCATGCGGCTGAAACCGCGCTTGTGGTCGGCGCCGGCCCGGCCGGCCTCGAGGCCGCTGATGTGCTGGCCAAGCGCGGCTACACCGTCCTGCTGGCCGAAGCCGGCGACGAACTCGGCGGCCGGGTGGCGCGCGAATGCCGGTTGCCGGGCCTCGCGGAGTGGAGCCGGGTGCGGGATTACCGGGCGCACCAGCTCTCGCAGCGGGCCAATGTCTCGGTCTATCCGGGCAGCGCCATGACCGCTCAGGATGTCCGTGACACCGAGGCGCAGCATGTGCTGATCGCCACCGGCAGCCGCTGGCGCCGCGACGGCCGTGGGCGCACCAGTCCGGTCCCGATCGAAGGGCTGGGCGGCGAGGCGACCCTGACGCCGGACGACATCATGGACGGCCGCCGCCCGGCGGGCCCGGCCGTGATCTATGACGACGATGGCTACTACATGGCGTCGGCCATCGCCGAACTGCTCGCGGCGGAGGGCGGCGATGTCACCTATGTCACGCCGGCGGCCATGGTGTCCGCGTGGTCGGTCCTGACCGCCGAGCAGGCGCAGGTGCACAAACGGCTGCTCGAGCTTGGCGTGAAGATCGTCACCGGCCATTCCGTGAGCGCTGTGGGGGGCGGCGCGGTGCGGCTCGCCTGT
>JBPCWF010000182.1:0-3184 GCA_051009775.1 Hyphomicrobiales bacterium
GCGCTGACCAGCGCCACTGCAAATGCGCCCGGCAAACCCCAGGCGACCGCAAACCCATAACCCAGGATTGCGGCGGCAAGAACACCGCCGCAGGCGCCGGACCAGGTTTTGTTGGGAGAAACCGCAGGCGCCAGTTTCGGACCACCGAGGCTCCGGCCGGTGAAAAAGGCCGCCGTGTCTGTCACCCAAACCACCATGAGCAGCCAAAGAACACAGGCGAAGCCCATGTCGCCGCCGACGCGCAGGCTGACCAGGGCAAAAAGCGGCGCGCAGATATAGGGCACACCGAACGCCACCCACCTCACCTCACCGGACCGGCGGTAGAGGCTGAGCACGATGCCGGTCAGATAAAACGCCACAAGCACGATGACATAGTTGGGTACGAGACCGATGAAGCCGAGAAAGGCGGCGACCAGCGCCGCCCCGAGGAAGATCGGCAGATAGCGGACGAACCCGTCCGCGCCGAAGGCGATACGGCACCATTCCCACGCCACCGCCACGCCCACCACGGCGGTGAACACGGCAAACGCCAGGCCGCCGAACCAGACCGCGGCAAGCGCGACGGGTACGAGCACGGCCGCCGATGCAAGGCGTGCTGTAAGATTGCTCTTGGGAGAAGTGATCTGCGCTGTCACGGGGTGCCGGATGCGGTCGGTCGGCCGGTCAGGCACCGACCGTGGCGGCAACACGCCCGAACCGCCGGTCCCTGTTGGAATACTGGTCGAGCGCGCGCTCCAGGATTTCCCGATTGAAATCCGGCCACAACTCATCGACGAAAACCAGCTCCGCATAGGCACCCTGCCACAACAGGAAATTGCTCAAACGCTGCTCACCGCTGGTCCTTATGATCAGGTCGGGATCGGGTATGCCATGGGTATCGAGCCGCTGGCACAACATGTCGGAGGTAAGCTCGTCCGGCGACATCCGGCCGGCCGCGACCTCCTCGGCGAGTGCACGCGTGGCGCGCGTGATCTCGTCACGGCTGCCATAGTTGAACGCGACCACCAGGGTCATCTTGTCGTTTCCGGCGGTCATCTGTTCGGACTGCTCGATCAGGCACCTGAGGTCGATGGCAAGATCAGCACGGTCGCCGATCACCTTGATCTTGACACCGTTGCCGTGCAGTTCGGCGACATCGTGATGGATGAACCGGCGCAGCAGGTTGAGCAGATAGTCGACCTCGCTCGCCGGCCGCGCCCAGTTTTCCGAGCTGAAACTGTAAAGCGTGAGATATTCGATGCCCAGATCGGACGCTGCGCGGACGGTCCGGCGCACGGCTTCGACACCTTGCCAGTGTCCGGCCGAGCGCGGCAGCGCGCGCTGCTGCGCCCATCTGCCGTTGCCATCCATGATGAGCGCGACATGCCGAGGTGCGTTACCGTCCGCCACATCCGCGATCGGCTGATCTGAGGTCCTCATCGTTTCGTGTTCCAAACCGACCATGCTTGCCTATCGGCCGAGCCAGCGCCCTTCGCCCCGGCTCGTTTGTAAACACAACAAATGAAGAAATACACTCCAGTTCCCAGATTCTGGTGACAGCCGCGATGGCCGGCAGAGCCTAGACCTGCATGATCTCTTCTTCCTTGGTCGCCAACACCTCATCGATCTCGGTGATCGTCAGGTCGGTGAGCTCCTGCAAGTCCTCGGCCCAGGCCTTGTGCTCGTCCTGACCCATGTTGCCGTCTTTTTCCAGATGCTTGAGCGTGTCCATGCCGTCGCGGCGCACGTTGCGCACCGCGACACGCGCCTGTTCGGCATATTGCGCCGCCACCTTGGTCAGTTCCTGGCGACGTTCCTCCGTCAGCTCAGGGATTGGGATGCGCACCAGTTGGCCGTCAATCATTGGATTGAGCCCGAGGTTCGAGTTGCGAATGGCGCGCTCCACCGCGCCGACGACCGTCTTGTCCCAGACCTGCACAGTGAGCATTCGCGACTCCGGAACGCTCACCGTCCCGACCTGGGTCATAGGCATTTGGGAGTCGTAGGCTTCCACTACAAGATGCTCAAGCAGACTGGGATGCGCACGTCCCGTCCGCAGCCCGGCGAACTCGTCCTTCAAAACGGAGACGGCACCGCTCATCCGGCGTTCGAAATCCTTCAGATCGAACCCATTTTGGTTGGCCATGGCACTCTCCAGCTTCCCATCAGTCAGCGTCGGCGACGACCGTGCATCGCCCCTGACCCTTCAGCACGGCGCCGAACGCGCCGTCTTCTTTGATCGAGAATACGATTATGGGAATTCGGTTGTCGCGCGCAAGTGTGATCGCGGCTGCATCCATAACCTTGAGGTCTTTTGACAGCACATCGAGGTAGGTCAGCGTGTCAAACCGCCGGGCAGTCTTGTCCTGTTTGGGGTCGGCGGAGTAGACCCCGTCGACATTCGTGCCTTTCAGGAGCGCGTCGCACTTCATCTCCGCGGCTCTGAGTGCCGCCGCCGTGTCGGTCGTGAAGAACGGGTTGCCGGTGCCGGCGGCGAACACGACCACCCTGCCCTTGGCCAGATGTCGTTGCGCGCGCTGGCGGGCATAGGATTCGCATATGGTCGGCATGGGGATGGCCGACATGGTCCGCGCCGACAGGCCCTCGTCCTCGAGCGCCTGTTCCATCGCCAGCGCATTCATGATGGTCGCCAGCATGCCCATGGAATCGGCAGTCGCACGGTCCATGCCCTGCGCAACACCGAGAAAGCCCCGGAAAATGTTGCCGCCGCCGATGACCAGGCAGATCTCCGTACCGAGTTCCGCCGCCTGGCGGACATCCGCGGCAATCCGGCCGACGGTCGCGATGTCGATGCCGTAGGGCCCATCGCCCATCAGGGCTTCGCCGGAAACCTTCAGCAATACCCGTTTAAAGGACGGTTCAGGCATGACCGCATGGCCTTTGCTCCGGGCGTCCACGCAATTCGACCGTCCGGACGGGTCGGATGTGCGGACGCGGTATCATGGCTGCTCCGGGCACATCAACGCGCCTCAAGAGCCCGAAGCGGCGGCCGCGACCTCCGCTGCGAAGTCCTGCTCTTCCTTGTCGATGCCTTCGCCCAGGGCATATCGCACGAAACCCGAAACGGCGATCGGCGCACCGACATCGCCTTCCGCCGCCTTGACCGCCTTTTCGACCGTGTTCTCGCCGTCGATCACGAAGACCTGGGACAGCAGAACCGATTCTTCATAGAACTTGCGCAGCC
>JBPCWF010000183.1:0-11116 GCA_051009775.1 Hyphomicrobiales bacterium
TCGTCGCCGTCGGCGGAAAGCTGCTGGACGCCTTCGCCGTTCAGTTCAGGCGGCTTTTCCGGATCGCCGAACGCCTTGTCCCACATGCCGGACACAGACGAGCAGCCGGCAAGCGCAAGCGGCGCACAGACCGCCAGCACCATGAGCCGCAGCGTCAACATGTGGCGCCCGCCACGCGCAGCGTCACCAAGGAACGCACTAAACATTCGTCCTGTCACCTGCATCAGCACACAAAGCCGCAGTGGCCCATGTGGGAATGGGAAGAAAGAAGTTCAAATCCAACGCCCGCTTTCGTGGGTGTTCACTTGATCCGGTTTGTTCTACCGCAAACCGTCTCCACTTGCCAGACCGCCATCCGGTGCAGCAGTAAAATATGTGAAAGAATAGGAAAACCCGGCGGAAGTATGACCGCCGGGTTTTGCCGCATTAGGTATGGATCTGACGTTCAGGCTCAGTTTGCCTGGCGGCGCAGAAAGGCCGGAATCTCCAGCTGTTCGTCATCGATCGCAGGATCGATTCTGTTGTCCGCCTGGCGCGTGGTCGTCGCGATCGCCTGCGGCTGGCCTTCCGCGGCCCGCGGTGCGGCCGGCTCCTCGGCGCCGAACTGGTGATTGAGCGTCGGCTCGACCGGATCGACCGGAATCGCCACCGGTTCCTTGCGGCCAAGCCCGACCGTCGCCAGCCGCTCCAGGAAGCCCTTGCGGCGGGTCTGTGCATGACTGGCAAGGTCGTCCACGACCAGCCCCTTCT
Source organism: Hyphomicrobiales bacterium (assembly GCA_051009775.1). Taxonomy (GTDB): domain Bacteria; phylum Pseudomonadota; class Alphaproteobacteria; order Rhizobiales; family JAJFHB01; genus JBPCWF01. The sequence continues at coordinate 751 of JBPCWF010000183.1, forward strand.
TCGCGGCAATCGCGCGTTGCGCGATCGGCGGGAAATCCTCGACTTCCGGCATCCGCGTCACCGGCGGTCTGGTCTCCGCCACGCTCGTCTGCGTGTATTGCTGCGAAGCGTTATCCACCGGCGTTTCCAGCGGCTGGGTGTGGACCGGTTGGGTCTGCACCGGCTGGCTGTGGACCGGCTCCTCATAGATTTCCGCAGCCGGCGCACGTTCGATGCTGACTTCCGTTTCCTGCGCGATCTGGGCTTCGATTTCCGGTTCGAAAACCGGTGCCGGTACCGGCTCCTCGGCCACCGGATCGCTCGCCGGAGCGGTCACGGCATAGGCGGCCTCGGCGGGCGCATCCTGGTAGTCGTTCTGCTCTGTCTCGCTCGCGTAGTAGCTCGTGGACGCGGTGTTGTGCTGGTAGACCGGGTGCTCGCCGATGGTTTCGTTGGCAATGCCCGTCGCCACGACCGACACGCGCATCACGCCCTCAAGCGAATCGTCGAATGTCGCGCCGAGAATGATGTTGGCCTCGGGATCGACCTCTTCGCGGATCCGTGTCGCCGCTTCGTCGACCTCGTAGAGGGTCAGATCGCTGCCGCCGGTGATGCTGATCAGGAGTCCGCGGGCGCCGCGCATGCTGACATCGTCAAGCAGCGGGTTGGAGATCGCGGCTTCGGCGGATTCGACGGCGCGCTTCTCGCCCGAACCCTCGCCCGTGCCCATCATCGCCTTGCCCATCTCGCTCATCACCGCACGCACGTCGGCGAAGTCGAGATTGATCAGGCCTTCCTTGATCATCAGATCGGTGATGCCGGCGACGCCGGAGAACAGCACCTGGTCGGCCATCGCAAAAGCGTCGGCGAAGGTGGTCTTCTCGTTGGCGACCCGGAACAGGTTCTGGTTCGGGATGACGATAAGCGTGTCGACGTGCTGGGCAAGCATGTCGATGCCGCGGTCCGCGGTCTCCATGCGCCGCTGCCCTTCGAAATGGAACGGCTTGGTGACCACGCCGACGGTCAGGATGCCCTGCTCCTTGGAGGCGCGCGCGATGACCGGCGCCGCGCCGGTGCCCGTGCCGCCGCCCATGCCGGCGGTGATGAACACCATATGGGCGCCCGACAGATGGTCGATGATCTCGGGCAGCGCCTCTTCGGCCGCCGCCGCACCGATCTGCGGCTGGGAGCCCGCGCCCAACCCTTCGGTCAGCGCGGCACCCATCTGGATGCGCCGCTCGGCACTGCTCTGGGCCAGTGCTTGGGCGTCCGTATTGGCGACCACAAACTCTACGCCTTCGAGCCCGCACTCGATCATGTTGTTGACGGCATTTCCACCGGCACCACCCGTGCCGAACACCGTGATCCTGGGTTTCAGTTCTGTAACGTGAGGCAGTTTCAGGTTTATCGTCATCGGCTCGATCATGATGTTACTAAGACCTGGTTTATCTTTGTTTCTGAAGTGATAACAAATCGTTAACGGGAAATTACTGAGCGCGGGAAGATGGACCAATCCGGCACAAGGAATCACCAAATGGTTAACGGCTGAGAATCCCCCCTGTCTGATTCGTGTGGCGGCAGGGTGACGATTTGATGCCGATATGGTGGACGGATAGGCGGTTGAGCCGATACGCGCCGGTTGCGATAGTGAGGCCCCATGAGCGATGACAACACCCTTCCCGCGCTGCTCGACGGCGGCGGCGCCGACCCGGCTCTGGTGGTGGACGGAGAGGCGGTTTCCTTCGCCGATCTCGGCCGCAGATCGGCAGCACTTGCGGCCGGGCTGAGCGGCATCGGCGTGGGTTCCGGGGACCGGGTCGCGGTGTGGCTGCCGAACCGGGCGGACTGGCTGATCACGCTGTTCGCCCTGTCGAGGCTCGGCGCGGTCGGCGTCGCGGTCAACACGCGCTTCCGGGCGGCCGAGATCGAGGACATCGTCGGCCGCGCCGGCTGCACCGCCCTGATCTACGAACCGGGTTTCAAGGGCATCGATTTCGAGCGCATTCTGGCCGAGGTCGATCCAGCGGCGCTGACATCGCTCAAACATCTCGTCACCTGCGGCGGAACGGCGACACACGCTCTGCCGGGCGTAAACGCCGTTCGGATGGCGGATCTCCTGTGCACACCCCCCGCCTCGCTTCCCGGCCCGCATCCCGATGACGGCGTGATCGTGTTCACCACCTCGGGCACCACGAGCCGGCCGAAATTCGTGCTCCACACGCAAGCCTCGCTCGCCATTCACGCGCGCGAGGTCGCCCGGGCCTTCGACTATGGTGCCGACGACACGGTGCTGCTCCAGGCCCTGCCCCTGTGCGGCACGTTCGGCCTCGCCCAGGCCCTGGCGGGGATCGCCGCCCGGCGGCCCTCGGTTGTCATGCCGTCCTTCGATGCGGCCGAAGCGGTGCGGCTGATCCGCACGTACAAGGTCACAAGCTTCAACGGATCGGACGAGATGTTCGCGCGCATCGCCGACAGGGCCGGACCGTCGGACCTCGCCAGCATCGCATGGTGCGGCTTTGCCGCCTTCGCCAATGCCCGGTTCGTCGACTTCGTCGAACAGTGCGCGCGGCGCGGACTGCGCCTCGCCGGCCTCTACGGCATGAGCGAGGTTCAAGCGCTCTATGCCCGCCAGCCGGTCGATGCCGCGCCGGAGACGCGCGCGCTCGCCGGAGGGGTGCCGACCAGCCCGGCCGCACGGGTAGAGGTGCGGGACCCCGACACCGGGGAGACGTTGGCACCGGGCGTCACGGGCGAGCTCTACCTCAAGGGCCCAAGCCGGTTCCTGGAATACATGGGCGACGCCGATGCCGCCGCGGCGGCGCTCACGCCAGACGGTTTCGTGCGGTCAGGCGATCTGGGATATCTCACCGAAAATGGCGGCTTCGTGTTCGAAACCCGCATGGGCGATGGCATCAGGCTCGGCGGCTTCCTGGTCAATCCGGCGGAAATCGACGCCTGGCTCGAACGCCATGACGCCGTTGCGGCCTGCCAGACGGTCGGCATCGACGTAGAGTGCAAGGTACAGCCGGTTTCATTCGTCATCCCGGCGGACCGCGGCGCGGCCGGCGAGGCCGCCCTGCTAGACCATTGCCGCCAGGGTCTGGCGGGCCACAAGGTGCCGCACCGCGTGTTCAAGCTCGACCGCTTTCCGACCACGGACGGTCCCAACGGCGAAAAGATCCAGCGCGGCGAACTGCGCACCATGGCCCGTGAGCGCGTTTAGCGCGTTATCGCGATATTGACGAACTGCGCCTAGAAGCCGACAAGTCGTCCAACACCAACCGGGGACACCGCCAGTGACCGACGCCACGTCCAGCACCAACGCGCCGCTCAAGGCGGTCACCGTCGGCTCGGCCCTGGTCGACATCATCACCGTGATTGCGGACGAGGATGTCGAACGCATCACCATGCACAACGCAACCGCGTCGTTTCTGCTGCTCGAGCAGGGTCGCAAGATCGACGCCGAAGCGATATCGATCCATTGCGGTGGCGGCGCGGTCAATGTGGCGGTGAGCTTGCGCCGGCTCGGCTTCGACGTGGCGGTGCTGTCGAAGATCGGCACGGATCCCAATGCCCATACGGTGTGCGACACGCTGGCCGAGGAAGGCATCTCCGCAGACCTGCTGATCGCGACCGACAGGCTCTCGACCGGCGTCACGGTGATGATCTCGTCGCACGACCAGAACGCCAGCGTCTTCACCCATCGCGGCGCCAACACCCTGCTCACCCGCGCGGAGATCCCGGCCGACGGTATCGCCGGCGCCGACCTGCTCTATGTGGCGAGCCTGAGCAACGAGTCCGCCGGCTGTTTCGGCGACCTGCTGAAATGCGGCCACGACGCCGGCGTCATGGTTGCCGCCAATCCGGGCATTCGCCAGCTCACGACCAAGCGCGCCGACTTCTTCCGGGCGGTCGGCTGCCTCGATCTCCTGACCGTCAACCGTGTCGAGGCGTCGGCGTTGCTGCCGCGGCTTGCGGGCGCGCAGCCGCGCAACCGGCCGCTCGATCTGCCCACGGAGGGTCCGGACTTGGCGCGGCGCGGCCTCCAGTTCGAAGGCCTTCATATGGGGCTCGACCGGTTCGCCGGCGAACTCCATGAACTCGGGCCCAAATTCGTCGTCGTCACGGACGGGATCGACGGCGCCTATCTGTCCGCCGAGGGCGCGCTCTACTACTGCCCGGCGCTGCCGACCGAAGCCGGCGGCCCGGCGGGTGCCGGTGACGCCTTCGCCTCGACCATCGCGGGCGAACTGGTCTCGGGCGCCGATCCCGACCATGCGATCCGGGCAGCGACCGTCAACGCCTCCTCGGTCGTGGAGCATGTCGACACCCATACCGGACTGCTCGCGCGCGAGGATCTGGAAACCAGGCTCGCGGCTGCCGGCGCCACGCTTGCCGTCGCAAGATTAAGCTGACGATCTCGCCTTCCACATTCGCAACAGCTTGCGGCCGCCGAACCAGAGCGCCAGCCCGATCAGGATCAGTTGCGCCGTGTTGACGCCCGGCTCCGACATGGTGCCCTTGCCGAAACCGTTGGTGGCGATGAACAGCACAAACAAGAGCCCGCCATATATGATGACCTTTCGGAAACGTCCGCGCGACGGCGGTGCCGGCTCCGGCGGTCCGCTGTCGCCCATGGCCTTCTCAGTGCCTTGGGTCTCCACGGTATCCGGCACGGCCGCAAGACCGTCATCGCCGAGCGCCCTCCTCAGCACCTTGATCAATCGCGCGGAATCATCGTCGAAACGGTCATGACGCAACGCGATGGCATTGCGCCGCGCCAGCATGGCGATGCCGGCCGGCATCTCTTCGGAGTGCGGCATCTCAGCGCCATCGACCAGTACGGGAATGACCCTGATGTCGCGGGCAAGGGCGGCGGCGATCTCGAGCCCGACATAGTCTTCCGGGCTGTCCAGCCGGCGGCGGCCCTGGTTATCCGCCGAACTCAGCCAGCTCCTGCCGATAACCGCCAGAAGCACGTCGCAATCGCCGACCGCCTCTTCGATAGACGTCACGAAATCAATTCCCGGCTCGACATTGTCCACGTCCATGAACACGTGCTCGGCCGGAAAGTGCTGAACCAACTTGTCCCGCAGCCGCCCGGCGGAGCCCTGGCTGTCGTCGCGCCGGTAACTGATGAAGATCCGGTTGGTCATCCTCACCCCGACTGGTGCGGACGTACGGGCGGCAATGAACACCCGATTCCGCGAGCCGTGAACATAACCGCCCTCATCGGGCGCGATCAAGGCGGCAGACCCTGGCAAATGATTTTGGGAAGTGTAGCCCGGCGTCAGCGCGGCGAGGTCAGCGACTAATCTTCGTCCTGCACGCCTGCGGCAAGAGTGATCGGCTTCGGGCCTGAGCTGCTCTGCGACCGGCGCTCCTGCTCGAGCGTCTCTTCGGGATCGCGCGACTGTTTGAAGATCACCTCTCCGCCCGGACCGGCAGCCTTGGTAAGAGCGCCAAGGTCGCAGGTCGCCGCGATGTGCAGTCCAAGGGCATGCAGGTGACGCTTGCGATAACAGAACACCGCCAGTTGAGCCCGCTGCGCCTCCGGCAGCGACTTGGCGATTTCCACGGCATCAGGTGTTTCCGTACCGCGAAACTTGCCGAACACGTCCTCGGAAACCGGACATGGCTCCTCATTCAAAGCGGTCCAAGCCATTTTTGTTTACCTCTCGAAATCCCCAACGCTGCATGAAAGCAAGCCACTGGTTAACAGCGGTTTAAGGCTGGACCGGGTTCTTTTCGAATTTGGCGTTGGACGTTTTCGAGACCGTTACGTGGCACAGAACCATTTTTGTACAAATGATAAGCGGTTGCGGCCGGGAACCGCCGTCTTCCCCGGCGCGGACGGTGCGGTCGTCCGCCGATTGCAAATCCAACCACCCCGTGCGTCGCGGCATGGCGTAGGGCACGGGCCCGCCGACCTTTGCCGCCATGGACGGCGGTGATTCGGCTGCAACCGGAATTGGACTACGGGTCGCGGCTGAAGGAATGATGTCTCGGGAAAGATGCTACCTGCGCTTGAAGACCACGTTGCTGCGCTCGTAGGGCTCGCCGGTTTGGGGATCCGGCGATGTCATGACCAGACGGTATTGATCCCTGTCGAGCCATGTCATGGTCATCGTGCTTTCGACCTTCTTGTCCTTGTCGTCGCTGTCATGGGTCAGCGCGAAGGACAGATTGGCCTCCTCGCGCGTCCCCTTCATGGTCGAGATGTCGACATTGATGCTGTTGATCCAGGTACCGGCATATTGCTGGTCGATCTTGTCGTAGCCGAGTGTGGTCAGAAACGACACGGTGCGCCCGACCGCCGAACAGGTGCCGTCCTGGAACAGGAACCGGCCGTCGAAGATCACCGTCGATTTCAGCCGGCAGCGCACGGTCTCCTTGTCGGCGGTGCCGGATGTGCGCAGCACGCCCTGGCCTTTCCACTGGCCGGCGAACTTGCTGAACACTTCGTGATTGACCGTCGGGAGTTTTGGCCTGCCGCGGTTGTCGTCGGCATCGCCCTCCGCGAGCGCCCCTGCTGCGAACCCGGACATGAGCGCCGCCGCAAGTGTGGGGACGACAAGAGACTTCTTTACCATCAACGCCATGGACGACCCATCCTAGCCAAACTCATCATACTTTCCATTGCTCGAACACCGCCCGGGCCGACAATCGAGTTTCTCCATAAGGCGCAGCGGAGAAAAGACTGGAACGGCGCTCCCCCCGCAACCGCGACTCTTCATATATCGCCAAGTCCCTCCAACACAAGTCCGAGCGACTCACACCGTCGTTATCCCGCACCATGGGTCCGGCGGAACGATGGCGGCGCCGCGGCAATCGCGTTGCAGGTCAAAACCAAAAAAGCATCCCGTGTCAGCGTTAAAACTTCCTCAATTCAACCGGCAGCTGGCATTGAACCAATTTCCTGTTTCATTGGACCAAAGCAATACCAAACCGCCAACTGACTGGGCCGGATTGTTGATTTCGCCTCTCCCGTCCCGTACGCTTCGTGCCTCCGAACCCAGATGGGCCGCCAGCCATGCTCGACACGCCTGACCGCACACCCTTTGTCTCAGGGCCGCCCCGTCCGTCCTCAATCAACCGTCCGGACATGCCGGTCCTCCCGCCCGGCACAGAGCGCTATATCATACCGGGCGGAGGCGTGACGGTTGTAAGGATCCATGCAGGCGACAAATTGACGTTCGCCGATGTCGAAGGCGGACAGGCCTGCGAGATCGTCACCGCGGATGCGCAAGGGCGCAGCGATGCGGCCATGATCGGCGAAACGACGGGCATCCCGGCAGACGGCGCGCGCGCGGCGCTGGCCGGCGCGACGGAGAGCGCACGAACCGTTCGCCGGGCGCTTGAGCGGCGCGGCCTCGATCTGGCCGATGCGCTCGCCGTGCGTGTTTTCGGATCCGCCTCGGCTGCAGGCGACGAGGCCCGGTTCACGGTCCGTGGCGACGGGCTCCTGATCGCCTGCGCGCCGGGCGGGCCGATGATGGTGGACGCCCACGACACGTCGACGCCGGTCAGGCTGACCATCGAACGGGCCACGATCAGGCCGGCGAACGAGACGGATCTCCCCGAACCGCTCGCCGATCCGCTGCAGGACATCCGCGTTCACAAGTCGACGGCTGAGGGTTATCTGGTCCGCGCCGGCGAATACATCCAGATCATCGATGTTGCCGGCCGCCAGTGCTCCGACTTCCAGTGCTTTTCCGCAGCCAAGCTCGACAAGGGCGTGGAGCGCGCGCTCGACGCCACCACGACCAGAACCCTGGTGGCCCAGAGCTATCCCAGTCCGGGCATGTTTTCCAAGGGCTTCGACGAGGACATGACGCCTCTGGTCGAAGTGGTGCGCGACACCTGCGGGCGCCACGATGCCTTCGCGCTCGCCTGCAGCGCACGCTACTACGACGACATGGGCTACCCGGGCCACGTCAACTGCACGGACAATTTCAACCGTGTGCTCGAGCCCTACGGCGTCAGACCGCGCAACGGCTGGATGGCGCTCAATTATTTCTACAACACCATGATCGACGACCATAACGTGCTCTATCTGGACGAGCCCTGGTCGAGGCCCGGCGACTATGTGCTGATGCGGGCGCTCACCGACATCGTCTGCGTGTCGTCCGCCTGCCCCGACGATGTCGATGCGGCGAACGCCTGGGACCCGACCGACATTCACGTCCGGACCTACTCGGACAAGCAAACCTTCTCAAGAGCGGTGGCCTTCAGAATGACCCCGGATGCCGAACCTCAGCTGACGCGTGAAACCGCGTTCCACGAGAGCTTTTCCGCCCACACCCGCAGCTTCACCGAGTATCGCGGTTTCTGGCTGCCGACATCGTTCAACAATGACGGTCCGATCGAGGAATACTGGGCGTGCCGCGAGAACGCCGCCGTCATGGACCTGTCGCCGCTGCGCAAGTTCGAGGTGACCGGCCCGGATGCAGAAGCGCTGATGCAGTACACGCTGACCCGCAACATCCGCAAACAGGCGGTCGGTCAGGTGGTCTACACCGCCATGTGCTACGAGCATGGCGGCATGGTCGACGACGGCACCCTGTTCCGTCTCGGGCATGACAATTTCCGCTGGATCGGCGGCGACGAATATGGCGGCGTGTGGCTGCACGAACAGGCCGAAAAGCTCGGCCTCAAGGTCTGGGTCCGCTCGTCCACCGACCAGTTGCACAACATCGCGGTCCAGGGCCCGAAATCCCGCGATATCCTGAAAGAGATCATCTGGACGCCGCCGGCCCAGCCGTCGCTCGAGGAACTCGAATGGTTCCGCTTCACCATCGGCCGTATCCACGCATTCGAGGGCGCGCCGGTGATCGTCTCGCGCACCGGCTATACCGGGGAACTGGGCTATGAGATCTGGTGCCACCCGAAGGACGCCAAAACCGTGTTCGACGCGGTCTGGGCGGCGGGCGAGCCGCATGGGCTCAAACCGCTCGGACTCGACGCCCTCGACATGCTGCGCATCGAGGCGGGCCTGATCTTCTACGGCTATGAATTCTCAGACCAGACCGACCCGTTCGAGGCCGGCATCGGCTTCACCGTGCCGCTCAAATCCAAGGAAGACGACTTCATCGGCCGCGAGGCCCTGCTCCGCCGCAAGGAGCACCCGCAGAAGAAGCTGGTCGGGCTAGAGATCGACGGCAATGAAACGGTCGGCCACGGCGATTGCGTCCATGTCGGCCGCGCCCAGATCGGCGAGATCACCAGCGCCACGCGCTCACCGATCCTCAAGAAGAACATCGCGCTCGCCCGCATCGACGTCGCCCATGCGGAGAACGGCACGGAAGTCGAGGTCGGCAAGCTCGACGGCCATCAGAAACGCCTGCCGGCGACCGTCGCGCCGTTCCCGCATTACGATCCCAAGAAGACGCGGGTGCGGGCGTAAGGCCGGCTTAGACAACGCCGTTGAGCCTTGATAGGCTTACGGCAACCTAACCATCGCCTGCCCGCGCGACGTGTACGTCCAACCCGTTTACGCAGATACCGCGGCTGGGCCTCGGAAATTTGCAGGGATAACTCATGATCATCGCTTTGGTTCAAATTCCGCTCGACGGTCCGAAGCGGCCGCATGACGCGGTCATCGCGCAATCGCTCGAGTCGACAAAGATCTTTCGAGACGTCAAGGGGTTGCGCCGCAAGTATTACCTGAACAGCGACGCGGGCGGCGGCGGGATCTACGAATTTGCGACGCGCGAGGACGCCGAAGCCTGGTTCCACGATGGTTGGGCGGACTGGATGGAGGGACGGTTCGGAGTCCGACCGACCCTGACCCTGTTCGACAATCCGGTGGTTCTGGATAATGAGCACGGTGAGGTTCGCGTTGACGGCAGGCTCGTGCCGCCGCCGTGGAGTGCCGACGCCGCCGAATAGATGCGACGTTGCCGGGCTGAAGCCAGAACAGACTGTATTTCCTCAAGGTCCGGCGCACGCTTTCATGCGTGCAAAGCCAATGCAAGGCCTCATGGCCTCGGCTTCGGCGGATATGGACCGCCGGACACCGATAGAACGTGGAGAAGCCTTTCGTGAAAGATCGTGTGGAAATTGTCGATGGCGCGCTGCTGCGCATTATCGGTCCGGATGATGCGCCCACACTCATGCTGCTCGCCGGATTTCCGGACAACGGATACTTGTTTGAGCCCCTATTTTCGTGCGAGCTCTCGAGGCGGTACCGATTGGTTGCGATTGACCTGTGGGGCTTCGGAGCTTCCCCGCGGCGTGACGACGCCACAACAATCGCCGAACATGCGCATGCTTTGGCGGCGTTGATAACTGCCTTTGTTCCGGACCGGCCCGTCGGGCTCGTCGGCCATTCCATTGCCGCTGCGATATGGGTGGAGGCTGCGGCCAGGCTTGGAGACCAAGTCGG
>JBPCWF010000184.1:0-4057 GCA_051009775.1 Hyphomicrobiales bacterium
GTGCGTATCTCGGGCTCTGGGGCGCCAGGGTGTCGAGATAGGGCTCGATGTCGTCGGCCGCTTCCGCGCCGTCGAGCAGGGTCACCGCGCCAAGGCTTTGGGGATAGATGTTGAGCTCGCGGTTGAACTTCGAGGGCTCGATGCGGCCGGCCTTCAGGTCGCGGCCATAATCGATCATGGCGCGCGACATGAGAAGGTCGAGCTCGGCCAGGGTACGCGGCTCGGTCGAGGTGATCATCTCCCCGATCTCCTTGACCCGGTAGTCGGAGGCGACCAGACCGTGCGCCTCGGCGTTCTGGAGCACGGCGAGCAGGCGCTTGCCCTTGCTCTTGGGGCCGTTGTCGCGGACCCATATCGGTTTGAAGCTGCGGCTTTCGTAATAGACGAAGACCTGGATCAGGCGCTCGTCCTCGTCGTCCGTGCCGATGGTCACCTGGCCGCCTTCGACGATGGCGCGGATCTCGGCGCCGACCGCTTCGTTGTTGGCCGCCCATGACGGTGCCGCCTGGCCGACCGCGACGGTGACCGCGAACAAGGCAATGGCAAGGAATGCAAAAGGCGTCTTATGCGTCTTCATGTCGTCTGCTTCTCCGATACACGTCCCGTGTGGACAGTCTTATCGCTTTCGCGTTGGCGTTCCAATCGGGCCGCGGCAGTCATCCACATCGCCCGCACACACAAAAAAAGCTCCCGGCTGGTTTCAGTAGCCGGGAGCTTTCTATTGTGTCTAGTCACAATTGTCTGTGACCGGAGGCACCGGAACCGGGACGGTCACCCCGCCGCGGCCTCCGCCATATGCTTGGGCTGGACCTCGGCCATGTAGTCCTCCGACAGGACCTTGGTGATCTCGCCCGGCGTGAACCGGTAGGGTCCGATCTCGGAGACCGGGGTCACCTCGGCCGCCGTGCCGGTGATGAAGCACTGATCGAATTTGGCCATTTCCTCCGGCATGATGGTTCGCTCGACCACCTTGAGCTGCCGCTTCTTGGCCAGCGCCACCACGGTCTGGCGCGTGATGCCGTCGAGGAAGCAGTCGGGCGTCGGCGTGTGGAGCGTGCCTTCCGCGTCGATGAAGAAAATGTTCGCGCCGGTCGCCTCGGCGATATGGCCGCGATAGTCATACATCAAGGCGTCGGCATAACCTTCTTTCTCGGCGGCATGTTTCGACAGGGTGCAGATCATGTAGAGACCGGCGGCCTTGGCGTCGCACGGGATCGTCGCCGGGTCCGGGCGGCGCCATTTGGAGATGTCGAGCCGGATGCCCTTGAGCCGTTCCTCGGGATCGAAATAGGACGGCCATTCCCACACCGCGATGGCGACATTGATCCGGGTGGTCTGCGCCGACACGCCCATCATCTCCGAACCGCGCCAGACGACGGGTCTGACATAGGCGTCGTCATAGCCCTGGACCTTCAGGGTCTCGTTACAGGCGGCGTCGATCTCTTCGACCGTGTAGGGGATCTTCATGTCCAGCACTTCGGCCGAGTGGAACAGCCGTTCGGTGTGCTCGCGCAGTTTGAAGATCTTACCGCCATAGGCGCGCTCGCCCTCGAACACCGAGCTGGCATAGTGCAATGCATGGGACAATACGTGCAGTTGGGCGTCCGTCCACGGAACCAACTCGCCATTGTACCAGATAACGCCTTCGCGCTGATCGAACGGTTGCCCGGCCATTTCTCTCATCTCCTCACGTTTGACGCCGAGGGCAGGTCGATCCGCCACCCGGCGCCGTTGCGATGTTTTGCACAATCGTGCGCTTCGGCTTATAACCCCCCGGGGCTTTGAACTCGTCGAGGTGTCCGGCCACAAAAGTCGGTCACCATAACGAAACTTTTGGACCAAATCGGGGGCGCAGCCGAACTATCCTTTCGTTTAGGCTCGACCATAGGTAACAATCAGTTTAAAATATGTCAACATGGCTGACATAAATTTCCAGAAAAATTTTCCGCATCCCGACGACCAGGGGACGGACGCGGGAAACGGCATGACGGAAGGGCAGGCGCTGGAGCTGATCGAGCTTCTGTTCTTCGCCTATCGGGACTTCATTTCCGACCCGGACGAGATCCTGAAAGGCTACGGCTTCGGCCGGGCGCATCACAGGGTCGTCCATTTTGTCGGGCGCAATCCCGGGATCCGGGTCGCGGAGCTCCTGGAGATCCTGCGCATCACCAAGCAGAGCCTTGGCCGGGTGTTGCGGGAGCTGATCGAAACCGGCTTCGTCTCCCAGCAGGAGGGCATGCAGGACCGGCGGCAGAGACTGCTGTTTCTGACCGAGAAGGGGGAAGATCTGGCGCGGCGCCTTGCCGGGCCGCAGATCGTCAGAGTGCGCGAGGCGATTCGCGCCTGCGGCCTCGACGCAGACGCGCTTTACCGTGACGTGCTGTTCCATCTGATCGATCCGCAGGATCGTGCTAACGTGCGCAAACTGATCACCAAGTCCGAGGCGTGGCCGTTCCGCTGAGACGGCCCCCGGACAACGGATCCTAACGCGGAGCAAATTTGCGATGAGCACCCGCCGCGCCGATGCTCGATTGGATGACGAAGCGGCCCACATCCTGGTGGTCGATGACGATCGCCGCATCCGCAAACTGTTGCAGACCTATCTGAGCGATCAGAGCTTTCGGGTGACGACCGCGGGCAGCGCCGACGAGGCCCGGGAGCGCATGCGCGGGCTGGTGTTCGATCTGGTCGTGCTCGACGTCATGATGCCCGGCGAGGACGGCATCAGCTTTGCCCGGGATTTGCGGCGGGGCACGGACATACCGATCCTCATGTTGTCGGCGCGCGCGGAAGTCGAAAGCCGGATCGCCGGGCTCGAATCCGGGGTCGACGATTACATTCCCAAGCCGTTCGAACCGCGCGAACTGCTGTTGCGCATGCAAAGCGTGCTCAAGCGCCAGGCGCCGGCGATCGATCTGCCGAGCGAGCTTTCGTTCGGGCAGTGCACCTTCCATGTCGAGCGCGGCGAGCTCACGCGGGAGGGCGAAACGGTGAGGCTGACCACGCGCGAACGCGAGCTGATGCAGCTGTTCGCGCGGCAGCCGGGCCAGACCATATCGCGCACCGATCTCCATCACGACGGCGAGGGCGGGGCGCGGGCGATCGATGTCCAGATCAACCGGTTGCGGCGCAAGATCGAGGCCGACCCTGCAACACCGGTCTACCTGCAGACCGTGCGCGGCGCCGGCTACATCCTCTATACGGACTAAGGACTTTCGAGATGGTAGCGATACCGGACCATGACACTGAAGACCTGCCGCTGACACTCAGACGGCGGTTCAACCGCTTTCTCGAAGACCGTCTGCCAGCGGGGCTTTATCCGCGCTCCCTGATCATCATCATCACTCCCATGGTGCTGCTGCAGTCGATCATGGCGTTCACCTTCATGGAGCGCCACTGGGACAGGGTGACCAAACGGCTGTCCAAATCGGTCGCCTCCGAGATCGCCTTCCTGATCGACATTTACGAGGAATACGGCATCTCGGGAGAAGCAGAACTCAGACTGATCAAGCTGGCCAACGACCGGCTCGGCCTCGGGTTTTCCATATTGAAGCAAGACGACCTGCCGCCGCCGGCGACCAAGCCGTTCTTCTCGCTGCTCGACATCAAACTGTCGAAGCAGATCAGGCGCCGGGTGGCACGGCCGTACTGGATCGATACGCTCGGCCGGTCGGGCTATGTCGATGTCCGGGTCAAGGTGGCGAAGGGCGTGGTGTTCCGCTTCCTCACCGAGCAGAACCGGGCCTACGCCTCCAACACCCATATCTTCATACTCTGGATGATCGGATCGTCGGTCGTGCTGCTGTGGGTCGCCATCATCTTCCTGCGCAACCAGATCAGGCCGATCCAGCAACTGGCCGAAGCGGCGCACAGTTTCGGCATGGGACGCGATGTGCCCGATTTCAGGCCGCGCGGGGCGAGCGAGGTGCTGAGCGCGTCGCGCGCCGTGTTGCGCATGAAAGAACGCATCGAACGCCACGTCGAACAGCGCACGGCGATGCTGGCGGGCGTGAGCCACGATCTCAGGACCATTCTTACCCGCTTCAAGCTGCAGCTG
>JBPCWF010000185.1:0-3253 GCA_051009775.1 Hyphomicrobiales bacterium
CCAGGAGCGCGGTGAACTCGCCGATCTTGAAGATCATGACGAAGGGAATCAGGATCACGAAGAGCGGCATGGTCTGCAGCGTGTCGTTGATCGGCCGGATGAAGGCCGACACCCGGTCGTTATGGGCCGCCCAGATGCCGATGGTGGCGCCCAGAACGAATGAGATCGCGACCGCGATGCCGCACAGGTAGATCGACAGCATGGCCTGCGGCCAGACGCCGGCGATCAGCAGGAAAGCAAGGCTCAGGAACGTGCCGATCGCCAGGCTTCGTCCGCCGACCTGCCAGGCGAGGAAGGTGGTCATCGCGATGAGCGCGGGCCAGGGCAGCTTGGTCAGGCCGAAATAGTACATGATGCCGAAAAAGCCGACGACGACAGCGGCCTGCGCGCTCCAGCGCCAGGCGGCGCCCGCCATGGCGCTGGCGACGAGCACCGCATAACCGACCTTGTGCTCCGGGGTGAGGTCGAAGCCCCAGGAGAACGGTCCCACAGTCTGCTCGAGGCCGATTTTGGTCGGCAGCATGACGTAGAAGAAGCTCAAGGTCTTGATCGATTCGATCGCACCGCGATAGTTGACCACGATATATTCCAGCGCCTGGTTCATGCCGTCCGCCGGATAGACCACCCAGGCCTCCGGGTAGGTCTTGAGAACCGGCACCAATTGAGCTGCGATGAACAGCACCAGGGCCGCCGCCGCGGCGACGATCCAGTACCGGTAGCGTTCGGCAAGGCCGACATCGGCGGAGAGTTCCGCTGAGTCCCTGGTGGCGAGGCCGGCCGTGATGCGGTCCATCACCATGGCGATCAGGGCGATGACGATGCCTGCCAGTACGCTTTCGCCGAACTGGGCCTTGCGCATGGTGGAGAGCACCTCCCAGCCGATGTCGGCGGTGCCGCCGATGATCGAGGCGATGATCACCATGGAGAGTGCCGCCATGGTCGCCTGATTGACGCCGAGCAGGATCTGGCGCGAGGCGGTCGGCACCTGGACCTGCCAGAACAGCTGGCCCTTGGTGGCGCCGGACATGAGACCGGATTCGATCACCTCCGCCGGCACCCGGCGCAGCCCCAGGATGGTGTTGCGCACCATGGGCGGGAAGGAATAGAGCACGCTGGCGATCAGGCCGACCACCGTGCCGAAGCCGAAGAGCAGCAGGATCGGCAGGAGATAGGCGAAGGCCGGGATCGTCTGCAGGAGGTCGAGACAAGGCACGATCGCGCGCTCGGCGCGGTCGGAGAAATAGCCCCAGACGCCGATCGCGAAACCGACCGTGACGGCGAGGGGCACGGAGATGGCAACGAGGGAGAGCGAGTTCATGCTCTCGTCCCAATAGCCGACGACGACCATGTAGAGCAGGGCGACGATTGTGAAGACCGCGAGCCGCCAGCCCGACGCCGCGTGGGCAACCACGGCGGCAAGCGCGATCGAGACCGGCCAGGGCAGCCAGTGCAGCACCGCCTGCACGCCCTTGACCGGCCAGTCGAGCAGCCAGGACAGGGCCCTGAAGAACCAGCCGAACGTGTCGACGAACCAGTTCATGATGGTGTTGAGGAGCGGGGTCAGCGGCACCACCCACTGGTCGGGATAGGTTATCAGCCAGGCCATCTGGCTGCGCAACGCAAGGCACAGAAGCATCAATCCGAGGAGCGCGAACCAGATCTGTGTGCCGCGGTCGGAGAGGGCGTTCATGTCCGGGACTCGCCGCCATCGGCGCGTTTGCTGCTTTCTTTGGCAAGCGCCGCGACCACACCCTGCGCCGTCGCAACGCCCACGATCTCGCCCGAGCCGTTCTCGACCGCGACGCCTTCGGCGTGATTTGCCAGTTGCGGCAGCAGGGTCTCGACCGGCACGGTGCTCGCGACACGCGGCATGCTGGCATCGGGTTTCGTGGCGGTCTCGGCGACCTCGGCCGCGGTCAGCACGCGCACGAGCGGCACGTCGGACGAGAACTCCGCGACATAGTCGTCGGCCGGGTTGACGATCAGTTCGGCCGGCGTGCCGATCTGGACCACCGCGCCGTCGCGCATGATCGCCATGCGGTCGGCGATCCGGAGCGCCTCCAGAAAGTCGTGGGTGATGAACACGATGGACTTGTGCAGCACCTGCTGGATGCGCAGGAACTCGTCCTGCATCTGGCGCCGGATCAGCGGGTCGAGCGCCGAGAACGGCTCGTCGAGGAACCACAGTTCGGGCTCGACCGCGAGCGAGCGGGCGATGCCGACGCGCTGCTGCTGGCCGCCGGAGAGCTGGCGCGGATAACTGTCCTCGCGGCCCTCGAGGCCGACCAGCTCGATCACCCGCTCGGCGCGCTGGCGCCGCTCGGCGAGGCCGACGCCCTGCAGCTTGAGCGGGAAGGCGATGTTGTCGATGACGTTGAGATGGGGCAGCAGGCCGAAGCTCTGGAACACCATGCCCATCTTGTGCCGGCGGATGTCGATCAGCTCTTTTTCAGAGACGCTCAGGAGATCCTGGCCGTCGAGAATGATCTCGCCCGCGGTCGCCTCGACCAGGCGCGACAGGCAGCGCACCACGGTCGACTTGCCGGAGCCGGACAGGCCCATGATGACGAAGATCTCGCCCTGGTGGACGTCGAAGCTGACATCGGCCGCGGCCACGATATGCCCGGTGTCGCGGATATGTCCGGCACGCGCGGCCGGGTCGTCGATAGCGCCGGAGCGGTTGGTGAAGAACTGCGCGGGGTTCTCGCCATAGACCTTCCAGACGTTGCGGCACACGAGCTTGATGTCGCGCGACGGACGGACCGGTTGTTCGGATGTGCTTGTCATGATGTGATGCTGCCGTGTTTCCCCGGTGTCAGTTTACGCGGGATGACGCCTAGATCAAACCGCGCTCAATCGGAATCGATTGAGCGCAGACAATTTGGTCTAGTTCATAGAGATCGAGCAGCTTGTCTGCGTTCACTTGAGCGCAGGCTGCTCTGGCGCCAACGCAAACGGAGCCGACCGGTTGTCCGATCGGCTCCGCTGGGTTCGGTCCCGAGGACCCCGCGTCAGATGGCGCTTACATCTTCGCGGCGTCGACCCAGGGTTTCCAGGTCGCTTCGTTGGCGGCGACCCACTCGGCCACGACCTCTTCGAGCTTGCGCTTCTTGTTGTCGATCTCGAGCATCATTAGGTTCTGGGTCTCGTTGTCGATCGACATCTTCTCGACCAGCTTGTAGGCGCCGGGCCATTTGTCCTTGAAGCCCTTCCAGACGATCTTGCCGATATTGGCCTGGGCGAAGCCGCAGTC
>JBPCWF010000186.1:0-5625 GCA_051009775.1 Hyphomicrobiales bacterium
ACTCTGTGGCGCGCCATCGGCGATATCTGCGCCCTGTTCACTCCAACGGAATGCATGAACTACTTTGCAGAAGCCGGATATGGACTCGACCTTAAATGAACGTCCGACGCTCTAGAGATATTGGGCACGCATATCCCTGCCCGTCATTCCCGCGAAGGCGGGAATCCAGTAACCACCGCCCATCGCCCAAGGGCATCACAGGGGATATGCCAAAGGCGCACCGAAGAATACATGACCGTCTCGGCCTGCGCCGGTGGCTCGTCAGTCCTGGATTCCCGCCTGCGCGGGAATGACGAAGAGCATGGCTCCCGCGCGGTGGCTTGAACGCAGTTGCCGGATGGGCTCCGGGGCACGGGATGGTTTTCACATCGCCAGTTAGGACAGTGATAGCCGAAAGGCTCACGCGCCGGGATCGGCGCGGCGTCTTGTGATGTCGGCGACCCGGTCCGGCACGACGATCCAGAAGGACGCGCCGACATCGGTTTCCATCAGGCGTATCTCGCCGCCATGGGCGCGGGCGAGTTCCGAGGCGATCGCCAGTCCGAGCCCCGTGCCGCCCGGCCTGACCGAACCCTGAAACGCCTGGAACAGGTGCTCGCGCGCCCGGGCCGGCACGCCGGGGCAGTTGTCGCGCACTTCGATCGTGACCACGGCACCCTCGCGCCAGGCCTTGATCTGGATGATCGCCGGCCCTTCGCGCGTCGCGGCCGCGCCCTCCAGCACCTGCACCGCGTTGCGGCACAGGTTGGTCAGGATCCGGAACATATGCTCGCGGTCGGCGTCGACCATGAAACCGTCGGGCACGTTGCTGCGCCACAGTATGGAGCCGGCGGCGCGCGCGGCGGAGGTGTCGAACACCTCCTCGATCAGGGTCGAAAGCTCGAAATTCTCGCGCCGCGGCGGCGCTTCCTGGGCCCGGCCGTATTTCAGCGTATGGGCGCAGAAATCGATCGCTCGGTCGATCGACGCGATCAGCTTGGGCGCGAACTTCTGCACCGTCGGATCCTGCACGCTGCCGAGCCGGTCGGTGATCAGCTGGGCGCTTGCGAGCATGTTGCGCAGGTCGTGGCTGATCTTGCTGACCGCCAGGCCGAGCGCCGCCAGATGGTTCTTCTGCTGCAGCATGCCGGCAAGCTCGCTCTGCATGTGCGCGAGCTGCTGCTCCGCGGTGCCGATCTCGTCGTCGCGCTTGCTCGGCGCGATGATGTAGCCGGCATCCTCCGGGTTCCTGGAGAACTCGACCATGTTCCAGGTGATGCGGCGCATGGGCCGGACCAGAAGCCGGTGCAGGGTCAGATAGACCAGGGCGGCGACCAGCACGGACAGGAACATGGACAGGCCCAGAATGTTGACCGAATAGCGGATCATGGCGGCGCGCAGCGGCGCTTCGTCGATCACGATATCGGTGAAATCTCCGGCCTGATGGGCCGCAATGTCGGTCACCCTGATGATCCGCCCGTCGCCCGCCGCAAGCGCCTCGAAGGCGTCGAACAGGGTCATCATCAACCCGCGCGCGCGCAGATCGAAATGCTGGTCGATCATGAGGTCCTCGGACCCGCCGCGCAGCATGAGATGGCGGGCCTCGTTGCGTTGGAGGGCGACCCGGTGGGCATTGGCGTTCTTCAGGAGCTCGATCTCCAGCTCGCGCGACACCATGTTGTCGGGCGTGGCTTCGAGCACCAGGGAGGCGATCTGCGCCGCCTCGATGCGCTGCTTGAGCCAGCTGACCCTGAAATTGGCGATCGAGGGCACATAGATCAGCACTTCACCGAGCATGATGAACAGGATGATGAGGGCCAGGACCTTGCCGGACAGGCCGCGGAACAGGCCGCGCCGCGGCGCCTGCGCGCCGGTGTCGGGACGATCGTCCTTATCGGATCGGGTCATGTCTCAGCGGCAACTCGTTTGCGCAAATCCACGTCGCACACCCGGGAACTATAGCCGTTTTGTCAGAATCTGACCATGCTATCCAAACCGGGCGAGAAACCGTATGACGCGCCTGAGCCACGGGCTCGACAGGCTCGCGGCGTAATAGCCGTAAGCCACGCGCTTGTTGACCTCGCCCCAGGTCGGATAGGGCACGATCATATCGGTCATGGCCTTGATCTTGAGCCCGGACGACAGCGCAAGCGACCAGGGCTGGATCAGCTCGCCGGCATTCGCCCCGACAATGGTGACGCCGAGAATGCGGCCCTTGCGGCCGGCCACCACCTTGACCAGGCCTTCCGTCTTGCGCTCCGTCTGGGCGCGGTCGTTTTCGGCATAGGGCCAGCGCATGACCGAGATCTTGCCGTAGCGCTGGCGCGCCTGGACCTCGGTGAGGCCGATATGGGCAAGCTCGGGATCGGTGAAGGTGACCCACGGAATGATCGTGTCGTCGACCTTGGCGCGGAGCCGGAACAAGGTGTTCCGGATCACGATGCCGGCATGGTAATTGGCGACATGGGTGAACTGGAAGCCGCCGGCGACATCGCCGATGGCATAGATCTTCCGGTTGGAGGTGCGCAGGCGGCGGTTGACCTGGATGCCCTTGGGCGTATGGCGCACGCCCGCCACTTCCAGGTTCATACCCCCGACATTGGGTGCGCGGCCGGCGGCGACCAGAATATGGCTTCCGGTGATTTGCCTGGCGCCTTCGTTGGTCTCGATCGACACCGAAACGCCGGACCTGGTCTTCTCGACGCCGACGACACGGGCGCCGGCATGAACGGTGACGCCGTCTTCCGCAATCTGGTCGAGCACGAAGCGGGTCAGCTCCGGATCGTCCTTGCCGAGCGGCTCGAACATCTCCAGCACGGTCACCTGGGAGCCGAGGCGCTGATGGGCCTGGGCCAGTTCCATGCCGATCGGTCCGCCGCCGAGAACGATCAGCTCGGGCGGCAGCACGGTCTGATCGAAAACCGTTTCGTTGGTCAGATAGGGCACCGTGTCGAGGCCCTCGACCGGAGGAATGCCCGGGCTCGATCCGGTCGCGATAACGAACCGGCGCGCCTTGATCTCATTGTCGCCGGCGATCACGGTCGCGCGATCGGTGAACTTCGCGGTCGCCTCGATCACCGTGACGCCGAGCCCGGTGAAACGCTCGACCGAGTCGTTGGGCGCGATTGCGGCGATCACGCCCTGAATGTGCGCATGCACCTTATCGAAATTGACCCTGGCCTTGTGGGTGCCGATGCCGAATTTGGCGCCCTGGCCCAGGAGATGGGCCTGCTTGGCCGCCGCGATCATCGCCTTTGACGGCACGCAGCCGTAGTTCAGGCAGTCGCCGCCCATCCTGCCCTTTTCGATCAGCACGACGCTGACGCCAAGCTGGGCGGCGGCCGCCGCGACGGACAGGCCGCCCGAACCGGCCCCGATGACGCAGAGATCAGGAGTGTGCAACGTCGCCATACAAGTCTCGCTAAAGGGTCCCGGGCCGCACCCGAATCAGCTGCTTGAAGTTCGGCGCGCGCGCACCTTTTTAGCAACAACCGGGATGATGGCAACAATGCCGAGTGCGACGAAGGCGGCCAGTAACTCGGGCGTCAACAGAGATGCCGGATCGAGCGAGAAACTACACTCGCCCGCGCCGCCAGCTTCGCTCTGCTTGTCGAGACAGGCCTGGTAGGACTCGCGCTGCTTGTCGATGATGCTGTCGAGGCCGGCGCCGAGAAAGGCGAAGGCAAAGGTGCCGGGAATGATGCCGATGAAGGTCGCAATCACGAATGTCGACAGCGGGACACCGAGTAAAGCGGGGGCCAGATTGACCAGCCAGAATGGGAATGCCGGCACCAGCCTCAGGAACAGGAGGTAGTTCAGCGCGTCGCTCTGAAAGCCCTCCGACAGCTTCTGCAGCCAGGGACCGGCCTTGGCGGCGAGCGTCTCGCCGAGCGATGTCTTGGCGACCAGGAACAGGACGGTGGCACCGGCTGTGGCGGCAGCCACGGTTGCGATGCCGCCGATCAACCAGCCGAACAGGAACCCGCCCGTGATGGTCAAGAGGGCGCCGCCCGGCACCGAGAGCGCGACGACCGCGATATAGAGCGCCGCATAGGCGCCGATGGCGAGCAGGAAGTTGCCGTCGACGAAGCCGCGCAGGGCTTCGCGGTTCTCGGCGATCTGTTCGAGCGAGAGATATTTGTGCCAGCCATTGACGAAGACGACCACGATCAGCACGGCGAGGACAATGAGCGGCAGAAAGCGTTTCAGCGCTCCGGATTTCGATTGGGCGGTCTTATCGCCCTGCATTTCCGACATGTCCGCCTCCTCCCCGTGCACGGAGTGATTATCATGAAGCATCGCGTTGAGACCACACAGAAGTGCGACGGTGACAGAATATCAGGGCCGGTTCAGGGCCCAGTCATATTCGTAGTCATAGATGCGGGATTTGCCGTTGAGCTTGGCCAGCAGCTCGGGCGCGGCATATTTCCGGATATGCGCGAACAGTTCCTGCTCGGTGCCGAAATCGTCGTCGTACCAGCGGAACAGCTTGGAGGCGATGACGCGGCCTTTCTCGACCCGGACGCCGCGCGGATTGTTGATGTAGTCCCGGGCGCCCTGCTCCAGGAGATCGGGCGTGTTCGCCTCGGTATAGGCCCTGGCCACCAGGTTGGGGCAGCCGATCGAGGCGCAATTGACGACATAGTGGATCCGCTTGTCGCGCCAGATCGGACGCAGGATGGCGTGCTCGATATCGTCGAGCGACAGATCGTGCCCCTCGACCTTGACCAGCTCCGTGCCCCAGGGGCCCGATGAGAACAGGCCGGACTTGATTTCCCTGATCGACTTGACCGGATAATTGTCGAGGATCACGTCCACGGTCAGCGCATTGTAGAGGTTGATCCAGTATGGCATCTGGCTGCGCCGCGCGAGCTTCGACACCCGGACCGCCTGGAGCCGGGCAAGATAGGCCTTGAGCGCCTGACGGTCCTTCCCGGTGACCGCGCCATAATCGAACAGGGCGACACCGCTGGCGCCGGGTTTGAGATATTTCGCAATCAGCCGGTCCCATGGTCCGTGATCGACCGTGGCGGTCGATGCTTCATCGGACTTGGAGAAAACCTCCGCCAGTTCGGCGGCGCGCCCGGTGGTGGCTGAGAATTGGAATGCTGCGACCAGAAGCGCGGCGCACGCGGCCCGCAGGTACCTGTTGCGCACAGCGTTGAAAACGGTTGTCGGACCCATGGTTTCCTCCGGGTGGCGGCGCGTGAGTTTCGACCAACTTAGGAGCGCGAAGTGTCCGGAACATCCCGCTTCAAGCGAAATTGATGAATCGTCAAGCGCCGTGACCTATATAGCTTCATATCGGTTCGGGTATATACGCGGTTTCATTGACTTCAATGGCACTTCTCCGTATAAGCCCGCACGGCCTGAGCGCATCGTCGCGGCACGAGATGATCGGCCAGGCGGACCTCGGCAGAGCAGAATTTTCCGGGCCACCTTTTCGAAGCGCGGTCCGCGAGCGATAAAATTTCGGAGACAATTGTGAAACGGACATTTCAACCGAGCAATCTGGTGCGCAAACGGCGTCACGGATTCCGCTCACGCAAGGCGACAACCGGCGGCCGGCGGGTTCTGGTGCGGCGCCGCGCGCGGGGCCGTAAACGGCTGTCCGCGTAGGGGCCACGGGCTGGCCCGGTTCAGGCC
>JBPCWF010000187.1:0-2537 GCA_051009775.1 Hyphomicrobiales bacterium
TGCTGGCTGTCACCGATCGTGACCATCCTGTTCGGCGTCTTCGGCATCACGATCCACAAGCTGGACGAGGACGCGGACGAGGACGCCGCACCGGCGGCCGTGACCGACACCTCGGAAGCGGCGCCGAACTGAGCGAACGTCTGGAGCATCGTGTCCGCCCGGCCCGGGGGGCCAGGCGGGCCAGTTCACGCAAAGTTGAGTTCGCTGCGGATCACATAAGACAGGATCTCGACGATCTGTTCCGGCGTTTCGGCGACCGCGAGCGCGGCGGCATCGACTTCCTTCAGCGGGTGGGTCAGTTCCGGGTCGTGCATGACGATCAGCGGCTTGCCCATGGCCACGGCGAAGCCGGCATCGAACGCCGCGTTCCACTGCTTGTACTTGTCGCCGAAGCGGACCACCACGATGTCGGCGCGCTCGATCAGGGTGCGTGTCCGGATGGCGTTGAGCTTGGCGCCCTTGTGGTCTTTCCAGAACGAGTTTTCCTCCGCGCCGAGGATGGCGACGCCGCAATCGTCGCTGTAGCCGTGATTGGTGACCGGCGAGGCAAAGTCGACCGGCAGGCCCGCCGTCCGTGTGCCGGTTTCGATCTGCTCGCGCCAGTCCGTGGGAATTTCGCCTGAAAGGTAAACCAGCCAGTCATCCATGTGCGTGCTCCCATTGTGCTGTTCGAAGGTCAAAATCGGACGTTTTGTACGACGGTCCGGCACGCCAGGCCAGTGGCAAGCTGCTTGAGGCGGCGACACGGTTCCGATGCCGCCGAAACGCTGAAACCGATGGCCCCGGACACTGTCTCGCGATATTGCGCTGGCCAGCGTGCAATGAAGCTGTAACATGACGGATGGCGGCGCGGGCTGGGCGTGTCGATAAGCTCATACGGGCACATCTGTCAGTCGAGGAGAGTGAAATGGCCGAAAGCGTATACAAGGTGATCGAACTCGTAGGCACGAGCACCGAGTCCTGGGAGAAGGCCGCCGCGGCCGCCGTCAACAGGGCCGGTTCGTCCCTGAGAGACCTACGGGTCGCGGAAGTCACCGAGCAGGACATGATCCTCAAAGACGGCAAGGTCGAAGCCTTCCGGGCGAAGGTCAAGGTCTCGTTCAAGTTCGAAGACTAAAATTAGAGCGTCACGGTTCGCTGGCGAGCGCCTGTTCGCGCCTGAGAACGAACAGCCCGCTCATGACGATCAGCGCGCCGCCGGTGACGGCCGACAGGCTCGGCACGTCGCCCCATATGGCGAAGCCGACAAGTGCAGCGACGATGACGCCGGCATATTTGAACGGCGACACCAGGCTTGCGTCGGCATAGCGGAACGCGTCGGTCAGGCAGAACATGGCGAAGCCGAAGGCCAGGCCCGACAGCGCCAGGAGTGCGGTGTCGCCCGGATCGAGCGGTCGCCAGCTCATCGCCGCGCCAGGAGCCGCGCTGATCAGAACCGCGATGGCGGACACCAGGAGGATCGAGACCGAACTCTCGCTCTCCACCAGCTTGCGGGTCGCGAGATCGCGCAGCGCCAGCACGAAGGCGGCGCAGACCGGGACCAGGTAGAACCAGGTGAAGGTATCGCCCGCCGGCTCGATCACCAGAACCGTGCCGACGAAGCCGAGCAGCACTGCGCCCCATCGCCGCCAGCCGACCCGCTCGCCCAGGAGCGGAGCGAGCGCGGTCAGGAACAGCGGGCTCATATAGAGGATCACGGTCGCCGGCGCGATCGGGATGCGAGACAGAGAGAACACGAACAGGAACAGCGAGGTGATCAGCGGCGCCGCGCACGGGAGCTGGGCGCGCAGGCTGCGCCACCGGGCAGCTTCCCAGCCGCCGGCGCGCCGAACCAGCCAGACAATGACCACAAACGCGAACACGCCTCTGACCAGGATCGCCTGGCTCACGCTGTGGTCGTCGAGCACAAGCTTCACCGCTGCATCGTTAAGAGTAATGAGGGCGGAGCCCATGAGCATCAGGCCGATGCCCCTGAACGGCCGGTCGACGCGCACGCGCGGATCTGGTTGTCCTGACTGTCCGGCCCTCACGCCCTGCCCTCTCAATCGCCCGAACCGGCGATTCAGCATTCGTATACGATCGGTGGAGTACACTGGTCCGAGACGACAATGGTACAGGATGGACGCGATGTCCAAATCCATTCGCGCCTGCCTGCTGGCTGTCGGTTTGTTCTCTATCGCCGCCGCGCCGGCATTGGCGCTCAGTCCACTGCCCGAACCACCCTCCAATACGGGTGTGCGGCAGCATTTGACCTTGCGTGCGGCGCCGGCAAAGCCCGACCGGCAGCGCCGGCAGATGATGAAGCTGCACATGCTGCTGATGCAGCTCGGCGCATTGCAGCAACGCCTGTCCGGCAACTAGAGCATCGCCGCAGACGCTTCACTCTGGTCCGAAAACACCCCAGAGCATGGTTCCTTCATATGGGATCATTTGACCGGCTTTTCGCGTCTGCTGGCGAGGCAAGGTCCACGCCGTGGTCCGGGTGACCACAAGTGGGCCTTAACGACGTCCAGCGGGCGCGAAAAGCCGGCCTCCGG
>JBPCWF010000188.1:0-3042 GCA_051009775.1 Hyphomicrobiales bacterium
GGTCCCTGTGGGACGGCAAGGACGTGCTCAACGAGGTCGATCCGCGCTTCGCCAAGAACATCGAGCGCCACATTCACGAAGCGATCCGCCACGACCCGTTCCACGTCTCCGCCAATACCGATCCCAAGGGCGACCGCTCCAAGCGGCCGCAGGACCAGGACCCGGACATGCTGGTCCACGTGGTCAAGGAGCGCGATGACGGCCTGGTCATCCGCGGCGCCAAATACGAGACCGCGGCGGCCTATTCAAACCAGGGCTTCCTGAAACCCACCATCGCCAACTGGGGCGATGCGAAGCTCTCCGAATACGCCGTCGGCGTCATCATGCACATGGACGCACCGGGCGTGAAGCATATCTGCCGCACCGGCTTCACCGGCCGGGCGCCGGCCAAGGACTATCCGCTGTCGAACCGCTTCGACGAGGTCGACACCATGGTGATCCTGGATGACGTGTTCATTCCCTGGGAGGACGTTCTGTTCTATCAGCACACGCGCGCGGCCTCATTCATCCGCACCACTCTGCACCGCTATTCGGCCTTCGCCTTCGTCCAGCGCATCCTGACCTACGCCGACATGATGATCGGCACGGCGCTCTGGAACATCAAGCAGACCGGTCTCGACAAGCAGCAGGCGGTGCAGGAGAAGCTGGCGACGCTGGCGTGTTACCGCGAAGGCATCAACGCCCATCTGACGGCCGCCATCGCGACCGCGGAAAAGAGCCCGAACGGCTTGCTGATGCCCAACCAGTCGCTGCTCTTCACCGGCCGCGTCCATGCCTGCTCGAACCTGCATCACATGATGCATCTGGCGCGCGAGCTGTGCGGCGGTCAGATCTGCGTGACGCCCGACGCCGACATGTTCGAGGCGCCCGAGACCGCCAAGTGGATGGAGAAGTTCTACACCATCAACGAGAACTGGATCGCCGACGACCGGCGCAAGCTCCTGGCCTTCGCCCGCGATCTCCTGAACTCCGACTATGCCGGGCACAAGCTGACCTTCCAGCTCTTTGCCCAGTCTCCGCCGTTCGCCCATCTGGCCGCGGTCTACCGCAATTTCGACTTCTCCAACGCGCTCGACTTCGTCAAGAACGCGGCAGACCTGTCGGACCGTGTGTCCGGCAACGGCAAGGGGAACTGAGGCGCCATGGCAACGCACGAACGCTTCCGGAAGTTCAACACCAGGGAAACCTATCCGACCCAGAAGCTCGACAACGATCTGTGTCAGGTGGTCAAGGCGCGCGGCACCATGGTGTTCGTGCGCGGCCAGGTCGGCCAGGACCCGGACACATTCGAGAGCATCGGGACGGGGGATGCGGGCGCACAGGCCGACCAGGCCATGCGCAACGTCAAGCAGTTGCTCGAAGAGGCGGGCTCCAGGCTCGAGCATATCTGCCGCATCCAGGTCTATCTCACCGACCGGGCCTATCGCGACGATGTCTACCAGGCGATCGGCAAATGGCTGAAAGGGGTTTACCCCGTCTCGACCGGCCTTGTCGTCGACGGGCTGGCGCGGCCCGAATGGGTCATGGAAATCGAGGCAACCGCGGTCATTCCGGACGACGAATGATCTAACTTGGTAACTTGCGGGGAGGTGTCATGGGCGCAATCGACCATCTTCTTGTCCAGATCGACGACATCGCGGCACGGCCGTTTGCTCAGGCGACCATTCTGCCGCGCGAGTTCTATTTTTCCGACGA
This sequence comes from Hyphomicrobiales bacterium, assembly GCA_051009775.1. Lineage (GTDB taxonomy): Bacteria > Pseudomonadota > Alphaproteobacteria > Rhizobiales > JAJFHB01 > JBPCWF01. The sequence continues at coordinate 1,696 of JBPCWF010000188.1, forward strand.
GGTGCTCGCGCTCGAGCGGGACCGGATCTTCGCGCGCGAATGGCACTGCGTCGGGCGCTCGGCGGACATTCCCGGGCCGGGCGACTATGTGACCGATCAGGTCGGCGACCAGCCGGTCTTCACCCTGCGCGACAAGCAGGGCGGCATACGTTCCTTCGCCAATGTCTGCCGCCATCGCATGATGCGGCTGCTTGAGGGCTCGGGCAACACCAAGCGCATCGTCTGCCCCTATCATAAGTGGGCCTATGGCCATGACGGCGCGCTGACCGGTGCGCCCCATGCCAAATATTTCGAAGGCTTCGACAAGGCGAAGTTCTGCCTGCCTGAGATCCGCACGGAAGTCTGGCAGGGCTTCATCTATGTCACGCTCAACGACGAGGCCGAGAGCGTCGCCTCGCGGGTTGCGCCGCTTGCCGACATGATCGACCGCTTTCCGATGGCCGACTATGTACCGATCGTCACCCAGGACCATGTCTGGGACACCAACTGGAAGCTCCTGACCGAGAACTACATGGAAAGCTACCATCTGCCCTACATCCACAAAGGCACGGTGGGCGGCCATTTCCCGGTCGAGGAGTGCATTTTCCCGGACGAGAACCCGGGCGCCTTCACCTATTCGACCTTCACCAAGGCAGAAGGTTCCGTGTACGGCCGGGCCCACCCCGACAACACCCGGCTGGAGGGTGAATGGCGCTGCACCAACGTATTGCCGGTCATCTTCCCGGCCCATATGTTCACTCTGGCGCCGGATTACATGTGGTACCTCTCGCTCCGGCCCAAGGGTGCGGGCCAGGTCCATATCCGCTATGGCGCAAGCCTTGCGCCCGAAGTGGTCGCGGCCATGGCGGACCCGGAGACGGAAATCCGCAAAGCCGTCGACTTCCTGGACGAGGTCAACCTGGAAGACAAGGATGTGGTCGAAGCAGCCTATCGCGGCGCCATGGCGCCCTTGACGGAACCCGGTCCGATCCATCAGCTTGAACGCGCCATCCATCATTTCATCATCTATCTGGCCGGCCGTCTCACAGACGGCGAAGGCTCTTACCGGGAGGCTGCGGAATGACCTTTTCGATCGTCGGGCGCTGCGGCCGGACCGGCATGTTCGGCGTCGCCATCACGACGTCCAGCATCTGCGTCGGCGCGCGCTGCCCGCATGTGCGCGCCGGGACGGGCGCGGTCGCGACCCAGAACATCACCGACCCCAATCTCGGTCCCTTGCTGCTCGACCGGCTCGAAGCGGGCGACGATGCGGATGCGGCACTTGCCGCCGTGATGGCGGGCCGGGAGCATCTGGAATTCCGCCAGCTGACCGTGGTCGACGCCTCCGGCAACACGGCCAGCCACACC
>JBPCWF010000189.1:0-2597 GCA_051009775.1 Hyphomicrobiales bacterium
GCGGTGAAGCCGAGCGCCGTCACCCGCGCGATCGGCGTCATGCTCAAGGCGGTGAAGAACGCGAACATGGCGACCACGTTGAGCAGGGAGCGCACCACATGCATCGGCAGCCGCTGGGTGCGCATCGATCCGAGCCCATAGCGCATCAGCCATGGCACGAACACGATCAGGCCAAAGAAATTGCGGAAAAATGCGATTTCGATCGGCGGAATCTCGTCGGAGACATAGCGGATCAGCACGTGCATGCCGGAGAAGCCGAGTGTCGACAGCACCATGAAGGCAATGCCGCGAACGGCTTGCGGAGCCACGCTCCAGGAGGCAATCAGGCGATCCACGAATGGGGTTCCGGCCGGGTTGAGGGAGCGACACGCTAGACCCCAAGGGCGTTCACGCCAAGCGCCATTTCGACGCCCGGCCGCCTGTCCCACCACATGGCACGTCCCCGCTTTTTGTTTGACGGGCGAAACGCGCATTCGTTAACGTTCGGGTGCGGAGGGGCCACACTGGTCCATGCCGGCAGTGGCGAACGCCGCTGACGGAGAATACGACCGGCGGAGGCGCATCGCTCAGATCGCAGCCGTAACCGCCGGCGAAGGGAGTGTGCGTTGGCCTGGGCTGTTGCCATCATCGTCATCATTGTCGCCGTTCTCCTGGCGATCCTCTTCCTCAACAGGTTCTACAAGAAGGCGACCCGGGAGGTCGCTCTGGTGCGGACCGGCGCCGGCGGCCAGAAGATCGTGCTCGACGGCGGCTGCCTCGCCCTGCCGATCCTGCACAAGGTCTCCGAAGTCAATATGAGGACCACCAAGCTGGAGATCGAACGCACCGGCGAGAAGTCGATGATCACCTCCGACCGCCTGCGCGTCGACGCGTCGGTCGAGTTCTATGTCCGCGTCCAGCCGACCGAGGACGGCGTGGCGACCGCCGCCCAGGCGCTCGGCGGCAAATCGTTCCGCGCCGCCGAGCTTGCCGAGATCCTGGAAGGCAAGCTGGTCGATGCCATGCTGGCGGTCGCCGCCGGCTACACCATGGACAAGCTGCAGGACTCGCGCGGCATCTATGCGGGCGAAGTGTCCGAGGCCCTGGAGGACAACCTGGCGCTGAACGGCCTGGTGCTGGAATCGGTCTCCTTCACCCGGCTCGACCAGACCCCGTTCAACCTGCTGGACGAGAACAACGCCTTCAACGCGGTCGGCATGCGGCGCCTTGCCGAAATCATCGCCACCAACAAGAAGGAGCGCGCCGCGATCGAAGCCGACGCGGAGGTCTCCGTACGCCAAAGCCAGCTCGACGCGACCAAGCGCCGCCTGGTCATCGAGCAGGAGCAGGAAGAGGCCGAAATCAGCCAGAACCGCGAGATCGAGGTCAGCCGCGCGGCGAGCCAGGCCGATGTCGCCGAGCAGCAGGCCGCGTCCGAGGAACGGCGCGAGCAGGCGCGCATCAAGCGCGAACAGGAAGTGCGTTCCGGCGAGATCGAGCGCGACCGTGCGCTCCGCCGCCTCGAACTCGACGCCTCGCTCGCCACCGAGACCGCCAAGCACGACAAGGAAGTCCAGTTGGCGGCCAAACGCATCGAGGAATCGAAAGCCCAAGCCAAGGCCGAGGCCGCCCGGGCCGAAGAAACGGCTGCCAAGGAAACCGTGGAAACCGCCCGCGAGCGCGCCGTCGCCGAGCGTGACAAGGAACTTGCCCTGATCCGCGCCGCCGAACAGGCCGAGGTCGACGACACGCGCGTCGCCAGCGAGACCGGCACCCTCCTCGCCATGGCCGAGGCGCAGGCCAGATCGACCACGGTCCGGGCCCAGGCCACCAAGGACGAGATGCTCGCCAAGGCCGAAGGCAAGGCTGCACTGACCGCGGCCGACAACACCCTGTCGAGCCAGGTCATCCGCATGAAGATCGATATGGCCCGCCTCGAGACCCTGCCCACGATTGTCGACAAGATGATGAAGCCCGCGGAGAAGATAGACAGCATACGGATCAATCACATCACAGGCTTCGGCGGCACCGGCGGAAGTGGCGGCGGCGACGGGGCCGGTTCGGGCGACAAGGCGGTGGTCAATCAGGTGATCGACGGCGTCCTGTCCATGGCCTTGCAGCTGCCCGCGGTACAGAAGCTCGGGCGCGAGATCGGCGTCAACATCGCCGACGGCATCAAGGGCGTTTCCGATGCCGCATCAGGCACGGATGCGGATAATGACAAGCCGGCCCAGGACGACAAAGGCGGCGATACGGAAAATCCGGAATAACAATCACGCACAAGAGGCATCTTCAACAGGGGTGCGCAGCCGAGGAGTGACAGTCATGAAGTTGGATCGCAGATTCTTTCTCAAGGGCACGTCCGCCACCGCAGCCGTGATGGCCGCGCCGGGCATCATCGGCCGCGCCCGGGCCGCCGACACGATCAAGATGGTCGGCATACTCGATCAGTCCGGCGGCCTCGACATCTACGGCAAGCCGATGGTCGACGCCACCAAGCTCGCGGTCGAAGAGATCAACGGCGCCGGGGGCCCGACCGGCAAGCAGCTCGAGCTGGTCATGTACGACCCCCAGTCGACCATTCAGTTTTACACGCAGTATGCGACCCAGGCCGCGGC
>JBPCWF010000190.1:0-3432 GCA_051009775.1 Hyphomicrobiales bacterium
GCGTTCTGGTTTATCGTCGCGCTATCACTGGTGATCGGCGTGTTGATCATCGTCCCCATCGGCGGCGCCGACATGCCGGTCGTGGTGTCGATGCTGAACTCCTATTCCGGCTGGGCGGCCGCCGGCATCGGCTTCACCCTCGGCAACACCGCTCTGATCATCACCGGCGCGCTGGTCGGCTCGTCCGGCGCGATCCTGTCCTACATCATGTGCAAGGGCATGAACCGCTCGTTCTTCAACGTCATCCTTGGCGGCTTCGGCGGCGAGGTGGCGGGCCCGTCGGGCGCGGTCGAGACGCGGCCGGTCAAGCAGGGCAGCGCCGACGACGCCGCCTTCATCATGAAGAATGCCGGCTCGGTGATCATCGTGCCGGGTTACGGCATGGCGGTCGCACAGGCGCAGCATGCCCTGCGCGAAATGGCCGACCTGCTCAAGGCCGAGGGCGTCAAGCTGAGCTATGCGATCCACCCGGTCGCGGGGCGCATGCCCGGCCACATGAACGTGCTGCTCGCCGAAGCCAACGTGCCCTACGACGAGGTGTTCGAGCTCGAGGACATCAACTCGGAGTTCGCCCAGGCCGACGTCGCCTTCGTGATCGGCGCCAATGACGTGACCAACCCGGCGGCCAAGACCGACCCGCAAAGCCCGATCTTCGGCATGCCGGTGCTCGATGTGGAAAAGGCAAAAACGGTGCTGTTCGTCAAACGCGGCATGGGGTCCGGCTATGCCGGCGTGGAGAACGAACTGTTCTTCCGCGACAACACCATGATGCTGTTCTCCGACGCCAAGAAAATGGTCGAGGAAATCGTGAAATCGCTTTAATCCGGCCATCACGCCTTCACTTTCCGGGCTGATGTACTTTTGCCTTTCTGTGGCCGGAATCTTTCTGTCTGTTGGTATGACAACGAACCGCTTCATCCGGGGGCACCCATCCGAAGCACGGCCGCCGCGCGGCCGCCGTTCCTCTATTGGTGCCGTCCGTCGAAGGTCTGCTGTCTGATCCGCTATGTCTCTGTTTTCGTCACGGCTTCTCAAGGGCCTTCGCCCCCCGGTTCCCTTCGACGATCCCTATGGATCGAAGGGCCGCTGGGCGGAGTTTGCCCGGGCGCAGGAGATTGCCTGGCGCACGGCCCATTGCGCGCCGCCAGGATGGTGCGAGCGGCCCCAGGCGCTGCAGGTGGCGATGCTCGCCGACCTCCATGTCGGCAGCCACACCGACGATGCCGACCGGCTGATCAAGATCGTCTCCAAGATCAACCGGCGGGGCCCGGACATCGTCCTTCTGCTCGGCGACTATGTGAACATGCAGCCGTTCGGCGGCGGGCGCATCCCGCCGTCGGTGACGTCCGCGATCCTCGAGGAACTGACCGCGCCGCTCGGGGTCTACGCAGTGCTCGGCAATCACGACCATGACTACGGCAAGGAACGCATTGCCGGCGCGCTGACCCAGGCGGGCGTCACGGTGCTGGAGAACGCCTCGGAAGTGATTTCGTCGCCCAAGGGCGATTTCGTGCTGATCGGGCTGCCGGCCCTGGCGCTGAACGGGAGCGGGCTCGGGGCGCTGATCGACGCCGCGCCCAAGGACATGCCGGGCATTATCATGGCGCATGATCCGGCGGTCTTCGCGCATGTGCCCGGCGGGCCCTATATCACCGTCTCCGGCCACACCCATGGCGGCCAGTTCAGGCTGCCGCGGATCGGACCGGTGGTGAACTCGAGCCGCGCGCCGCTGCGCTGGAGCCACGGCCATATCGTCGAAAACGACCGCCATCTCTATGTCTCCAGCGGCATCGGCACGAGCGTCATCCCGCTCAGGATCGGCTGCCCGCCGGAGGTCAACTTCGTTCATCTGGGCGGCGCCAACGGGGCGTCGGAGGACGAGGTTTGAGCGCCGAAGGTCGTCAGGCATAACCGAGCGGCAGCTCGGTGGTCCGCTTGATCTCCTCCATGACGAAACTGGAACTGACATCGGTCAGCTCGACCTTGTCGATGATGCGCTGATAAAGCGCGTCATAGGCCTTCATGTTGGGCACGACCGCCTGCAGCAGGTAGTCGGTCTCGCCGGTGGTGCGGTAGATCGCGGTGATCTCCGGCAGTTCGCGCACCGCCGCCCGGAAGCTCGCCAGCCACTCGGCCGAGTGCTGGTTGGTGCGCACGGCGATGAACACGGTGAGATCCAGATTGAGCTGTTCGCGGTCGAGCAGGGCGACCCGGCGGGTGATCACGCCCTGGGCCTCAAGCTGGCGCACCCGATTCCAGCAGGCGTTGCGCGAAAGATGCACCCGTTCGGAGATCTCGTTCAGGCTCATGGCGCAGTCGCGCTGGAGCAGTGTCAGGATTCTCTTGTCCGTATCGTCCATTGTCCCACAAAACATCGATAAGAATAGACAGTGTCCCAATATTATCGGGTTTTGCAGGTGAGAAAAGGAAAATATCCGGCCCGACTCGGGCTACATATCTCACAGCACGAACCAATGGAGGAAGCCATGATCAGAAGCGTCGTCGGCGCATTTGCCACCCACCCGGCCACGGTCGGAGAGAGCTACTGGGAACATTTCGGCTTTGCCGCGCGCACCGGCTTCATCCTGCTCAAGGCTGCCGGCGCGGCCATGGTTCATGCGGTCTTCCCGTTCCTGTGCGAGCACACCGCGAGCAACACGATCATCGAACTTAACCGCAACATGATGGCGCGCCGGGGCATGCCGGCGGAGTGAAGCTTTCGTCCCAAGTGGGGGCGACGTGAGTTCCTAATCGTTGCAGCGGCGTGCACACGCTGTACCAGCACCCGCCGGGTGTTAGCTCGTTGCCGTTACTGACCGGATGTCCCGTTTTCCAAGTGCGACCGTCTGCGCTTGGGCGGAGCTTGAGTTGTTACGAGACGGATCTGGTCGTCTCGTACATTACGCGAATATCATCAGGGAGGGTTCCAATCCGCTTCATTTCAGTGTGCAGACAACGCGAAGGGAGGTTCGGAATATGCTGCAAAGTCATCGGCTCAGGATTTCACTCGGCCTTACAGCCATCTTCCTCCTGTCGACCGTCTCTCAATTACGCTCCGAAACCTGTCCGGGACATGGCGATTCGCCTGGAACCGAGCGCAAGCTGAAGGTGTCTGGAAACTACACGATGAACGATGGAAAAGCGGCGCGGTACAGCTTTATCCGAATCTACAATTCGGACAGCGATATCGTCTATGAGACCGATCGCAAGGGCATCTACAAGAATCAGTACTTTGCATACGGGTTGCTTCTTACCAGGCATGCCATTCCGAACCATTCGGCAAAGGTTCCAATGAAGTTCGAAATTACCTATTCGCCGAGCCCGAAATTGATCATGGAAATGCTTTCCGAGAAGCCGCAACTCATCACGCTGCATATTCTGGTGGATGGCAAGTACGATTTCCCTGTTAAGCTTGTCGTGAAGGTGTTGAGG
>JBPCWF010000191.1:0-4040 GCA_051009775.1 Hyphomicrobiales bacterium
CTCCTGGACGAGGCGACCGCGGCGGCCGAAGCAATGTCCATGGCCAAGCGCATGGCCAAGAGCAAGGCCAATGCGTTCTTCGTCGACCGCGACACCCACCCGCAGACCATCGCGGTGATCAAGACCCGGGCGGCCGGTTTCGGTTTCGACGTGATCATCGGCGATCCGGACACGGAGCTCGAGGCGGAGAATGTGTTCGCCGCGCTCCTGTCCTATCCGGGCTCGAGCGGCGAGGTGCGCGACCACCGCGCGATCATCGAGCAACTGCATGACGCCAAGGCTCTGGCGATCATGGCGACCGATCTCCTGAGCCTGGCATTGCTCACACCGCCCGGCGAACTCGGCGCCGACGTGGCGGTCGGCAGCGCCCAGCGCTTCGGCGTGCCCATGGGTTACGGCGGGCCGCACGCGGCGTTCTTCGCCACGCGCGAGGACTACAAGCGCGCCATGCCCGGACGCATCATCGGCGTCTCGGTCGACCGCGCCGGCAACCGGGCCCTGCGCATGGCCCTGCAGACCCGCGAGCAGCACATCCGCCGCGAAAAGGCGACCAGCAACATTTGCACCGCCCAGGTTCTGCTGGCGGTCATCGCCGGTTTCTTCGCGGTCTATCACGGGCCCGAAGGCATCCGGAAAATGGCCAATCGTGTCCACCGGCTGACCCAGATCCTGGCCGAAGGTCTGACCAGGCTCGGTTTCGAGGTCGCGACCGGGAACTTCTTCGACACCATCACCGTGCGCGTGCCGGGACTGGCCGCCCGCATCGCCGCCAAGGCGCGCGAGCAGCGCATCAACCTGCGCGTGGTCGATGCCGATCATTTGGGCATCTCCTTCGACGAGGCCACCCGCAGGCGCGAGCTGGAGCGTTTATGGACCTGTTTCGCCACCAATGCGCTGGAGCGGATCTCAATCGACGAGATCGATGCCGCGGTCGGCGACGGCATTCCGGCCGATCTGCAGCGCACATCGGACTTCCTGACCCATCCGATCTTCGAGCTCTATCACGGCGAGACGGAGATGCTGCGCTATCTGCGCTGGCTCCAGTCCAAAGATATCGCGCTCGACCGCAGCATGATTCCGCTCGGCTCCTGCACCATGAAGCTCAACGCGACCACGCAGATGATCCCGATCACCTGGCGAGAGTTCGCCCATATGCATCCGTTTTCGCCGCTCGACCAGAGCCAGGGCTATGAGCAGCTGTTCGAGGAGCTCGAGGCCATGCTGTGCGCCTGCACCGGCTTCGACGCGGTCTCGCTGCAGCCCAATGCGGGCAGCCAGGGTGAATATGCCGGCCTGCTGGCGATCCGCAAGTATCACGAGAGCCGGGGCGAGGGCGGGCGCGACATCTGTCTCATTCCGTCCTCCGCGCATGGCACCAATCCGGCGAGCGCGGTCATGGCGGGCTTGGCTGTGATCGTGGTCAAGTGCGACGACGACGGCAATGTCGATGTCGCCGACCTCAAGGCCAAGGCCGAGGAGCATGCCGGGCGGCTCGCAGCCCTGATGATCACCTACCCCTCGACCCATGGCGTGTTCGAGGAGGCGATCCGCGAGATCTGCCAGATCGTCCACGACAATGGCGGCCAGGTCTATATGGACGGGGCCAATCTCAACGCCCTGGTCGGCATTGCCCAGCCGGCGGAGATCGGCGCCGATGTCAGCCACATCAATCTGCACAAGACCTTCTGCATCCCCCATGGCGGGGGCGGCCCGGGCATGGGGCCGATCGGCGTGCGCGCGCATCTGGCGGCGTTCCTCCCCGACCACCGGGTGGTCGAGGGCGTCAATCCGGCAGCCGGCAACCACGAGACCATCGGCCAGGTGTCCGCGGCGCCCTGGGGCTCGGCGTCGATCCTGCCGATCTCCTGGGCCTATATCGCCATGATGGGCGCGGAGGGCCAGCGCCGGGCGACCGCGATCGCGATCCTCAACGCCAATTACATCGCCAAGCGGCTGAGCCCGCATTACCCGGTGCTCTATACCGGCAAGAACGGCATGGTCGCCCATGAGTGCATCGTCGATCTGCGCCAGTTCAAGGAGACCTCGGGCATCACGGTCGAGGACGTAGCGAAGCGCCTGGTCGACTACGGCTTCCACGCGCCGACCATGTCCTTCCCGGTGCCGGAGACCATGATGATCGAGCCGACCGAAAGCGAGGCGAAGCGTGAGATCGACCGGTTCTGCGACGCCATGATCGCGATCCGCGAGGAGATCGCCGAGATCGAGCAGGGCAAGGCGGACCCAGAAAACAACGTGGTGCACAATGCGCCCCACACCCACGATCTTCTGCTTGAGGACTGGACGCTGCCCTACTCCAAGGCGCAGGCCTTCTTCCCGCTGAGGGCGCTCAGGGAGTACAAATACTGGCCGCCCGTGGCGCGGGTCGACAATGTCTATGGCGACCGGCACCTGATCTGCACCTGCCCGCCGATGGAAGCCTATCAGGAGGCGGCGGAGTAGGGCGGGTTACTTTGCGGGCCCGGCGGCAAACCGCCTGACCACGGCCCGAAACACCCGCACCAGCAGGCTGAGGGCGAATGCTATGATCGCCGCGTTGAGCGCGAAACCGAGGCAGATCTTTACGATATTGCCGAGGAATCCGTCCGACGACATATAGCCCGGGATGAAGCCCCACGGCCAGGCGAGAAACAGGGCCCACAGTCCGGCAAGGCCGTCGCTGGCGGTGAAGATGATCCAGATGGAATGGGCGCAGACCGCGAGGTAGATCGCCGGGATGCCGTAGATCAGCCATTTCATGGTGTTGTGCCCCGTCATTGCCCCAGAACCATCAGGTTCCATAATGGAACATTTTCCTCCTCTCACGTGTTCACGCTTCGGTGTGCGTGCCGGGGAGTTGCACGGGTCAAGCCCGCGCATGACGGAGTTTTGGGGCGCACCATCACACCCCCGCCGTCATTGCCGGACTTGATCCGGCAATCTACGCATTGTGTACGAAAACTGCGGTAATCCGCTCAGTTGAGCTTGGACTGGACGTCCTTGATGCTCTGCTCGATCAGGGCGTCGGCTTTCTTGCCGCCGACTTCCGCCGTGATCAGCTTCTCCGCCGCCGCGACAGCCAGGTCGACCGCCGCCGCGCGGACGTCCTTGAGCGCCTGGGCTTCGGCCTGGTCGATCTTGTCTTCGGCAAGCTTGGTGCGGCGCTCGAGCGACTCGTTGAGCTTGACCCGTGCTTCCTCGGCAAAGCTCTCCGCTTCGGACATCGCCTGGGTCACGATGGCTTCGGCTTCCTTCTCCGCGTCACGTTGTTTGCGCTGGTAGTCCGCGAGCAGTGCCTGCGCTTCTTCGCGCAGCTTCTGGGCTTCCTCCAGCTCTTTGGCAATCTGCTCGGCGCGGTCGTCGAGCGCCTTGGTCACCATGGCCGGGACCTTCATGTAGACCACCAGCCCGATGAACAGCACGAAGCTGACCAGCACCCAGGTTTCCGGTTGTGCGAAGAAACTCATGCGCCTAGCCCTTCACGATTTCGTCGACCGCTTTGGTCACCTTGGCCTTGGTGATGCGGCCGCCGATCAGCATGTTGACAATTCCGCCCGTGGTATCGGTCGCGACGGTCTTGATCTGGCCCATGGCCGCGTCCTTGGCTTCCCCGATCCGGGCTTCGGCCTCGGCGGTTTTCGCGGCCAGCGTTGCCTCGACCTCGGCGCGCTGGCGCTCGGTCTCCGCGTTCAGCTTTTCGCGCGTCTCCTGGGCGATGCCGTGGGCCTTGGCCTTGGCTTCGGCGAGCGCCGCCTCATAGGCCGCAAGCGCCTTCTCCGATTCGTCTTTCAACCGCGCCGCGTCGTCAAGATCGCTCGCGATCCGGTCACGCCGCTGCTCGATGATGCCGCCGATCTGCGGCAGCGCGACGCGCGACATGACGAAATAGAGGCCGATAAAGACGATCACCAGCCAGATCAGCTGAGGCGGATAGCTGGTGAAATCCAACTGGGGCATCGCACCTGTACTCTCTTGGGCTCCACCTGAGGTCGCGGACCGCACCTTTGCGCGCCGTTCTGCTCAAGGGAATGTGCCGCCGATAC
>JBPCWF010000192.1:0-2758 GCA_051009775.1 Hyphomicrobiales bacterium
AATAAGTGCACCACGCGAGCGCCACGACCAGCAGCGCGGCCAGGGGCAGAAAAATGCGTAAACGGCTGGTCTTCGTCATGGCGCGCAGCGTGTGCTTTTGGGTGTTTGGTGGCAGGCTCGGTTGACCCCATGATGACGGACTTTTGGGTTTTTGGCTACGGCTCCCTCATGTGGCGGCCGGGCTTCGCGTTCGAGGAACAGCGCCGGGCCCGGATCCATGGCGCCCATCGCAGCCTGTGCGTTTATTCCTACGTCCATCGCGGCACGCCGGAGCGGCCGGGCCTCGTGCTGGGCCTGGATCGCGGCGGATCGTGCTGGGGCACGGCCTTTCGGGTGAGGGGCCCCGACCGCGACGAGGTGATCTCCTATCTGCGCGGCCGCGAACAGGTCACCATGGTCTACCTGGAAGTGGTCCGGCGCGTGACCTTGAGCACCGGCGGGGAGGTCGAGGCCGTCTGCTACGTGGCCGACCGGACCCATGAGCAGTATGCCGGGCGGCTGCCTATCGCCGAACAGGCCAGGATCGTGCTGCAGGGGGTCGGCGGCTCGGGACGCAATCCGGAATATCTCGAAAACATGGTCCGGCATCTGGACGAAATCGGTCTTCCCGATCGCACCCTGCACCGGATTCATCAGGCGGTTCAGGCGGGCTCGAACTGCGCCTGAAGGTCCTCGATGATCCGGTCCGCCGTGCCGTGGCCCGCGCCCAGCATGTGGACGTGAATCTCGTCGGCCTGCAGATCACGCAACCTGTGGCAGCGGTCCGGACCGTCCGGCGGGCTTGAGAAGGTGGTGTCGATGGCAAACGGCTTGCGGGTGCCGGTGGGGCCGCGCCGCACCGCCAGATAGATCGCGTCGCCCAGGTCCGGGCAGGCCTCCGGCGGATAGACGGTGTGAACGTAGCGACGGCCCGACTTACCCTGCCAGACCTGTACGCGTATGCCGCATGCGCGGCGGATGGACTCGCTTTTGAACATGAGAACAAAAGTAGAACAAATCGCCTCATGTGTCAATAAAATTCGACCTGCCGACGGCCTTACCCGAGCACGATCAGGCGCGCTTTCTTGTCCGCGATCGACACCGTGACGTCTGCGCCGGAGTTGAAGGCGAGGAAGTCCGCCTCGACACCGTCGCTGAAGATGACGCCATATCCGGGCATGTGCGACGACACCCCGAGCGGCGCCTTGTGCGATATCCGCCCGCCGAGCAGCGTCGTGCCGGTGGCCCGGCTCGGAAACGGCTCACGCACCGCGAAGAGCAGAGTGTCGGTGTCCCAGGGCAGGGGCGTGTAGGACACCGGCGCGGGCGCCGATCCGTCTTCGAGTGCTGAGAGGATGCCGGCCGCGCCGGCATGGACCGAGCGCATCCACCCGGTCGATCCGGCGCCGGTCGAGACGATGATGCCGCTCGACGACTGGGTCTCGTGGCGTTTGCGGTGGGCGATCTCGTAGCGCGCGGAGATGTGCGAGCGGGCGCCGATGAAGAAGTCGTTGAACGCAAGCAGGGTCTGGCCGTCGGACGTTCTGGCCTCGGCCAGGGTGACGCTGGTCGCATCGAACCGGCCGGCCAGCGCCGATGCCAGGCCGGCCTTGGCGGTGCTGGTGTCGAACGGCAGCAGCACGCCGTCATAGAGTTCGGGGTTCGGGTTGATGCCCAGGATCGGCTGGCCGTCGAGATACTTTGCCGTATTCGAGACCAGCCCGTCCTGGCCGATGACGACGACAAGGTCGCGGGCGTCAAAATCGTAGCGCGGCACGATCTCCCGGTCGATTGCATGTTGTTTGACATCCGACGGGATCGACCGGCGCAGGGTGTCCAGGCCGCGCATATAGGCATCATGGGCGGCCTGGACGGGGTCGAACGCGTGCCCCGATTGTTCAAGATAGAACCTGGTCTGGGGCACGGTAGAGAAGCGCGCGACCAGTTCCTCGAGTTCGGTGCGCCGGGTGACGATGATGACGCGCTCGAACGGGTCTTTGCCTGATCCGGCCATGGCCTTAACCCGCTTCCCTGTCGGCCGGCCTGGTGTCGGTGGTCATCCAGCCGACGAGCTTCGACAGCATGTCCGGGGTGATGCTCAGGTTGTCGATCGAGCCGGCATTGGCCGCCCAGTCCTTGAGCGCCAGACCGATCAGGGCCTGCGGCGGCAGGGCGCCATAGGGGCTGAGCTTGAGCTCTTCCGCCTTGGCTTCGGCCTCGGCCAGCGCCAGCTTGTTGCGCGCCTGCATGTCGACCAGCTCGCGGCGCCGGGTCTCGAGCTCGACTTCGGTGTTGAGCTCGCTCTCCTGGATCTTGCGTTCCTCGGCGACCGCCGCGGCGCGGCGCGCGTAGATCGCCTGGTCGGCGTTCTTCTGAAGGCCTTCGCGATATTCGGTCTCGAGCGCCTTCTGGATCTCCGGCGTTGCGCGCACCGAGGTGAAGTGCAGGCTCTCGACGATGACGCCGAGCTCGGCGAGGTCGGTCTCGTTGACGACATGCGCCAGGACCTCGCTCGCCAGCGGCCCGACATCGGTCAGCGCCGCCTCCAGCGGCATTGCCGAGACATGGGTGCGGGTGTGGGCCTGCACGGCGTTGACGATGCGCTGGGTCAGTTTGATCGGATCGTCGCTGCGATAGATCAGGCTGCGCGGCACGACGGTGAAATCCAGCACCTGGGCGATCGCAACCGGATCGGAAATCCGGGAGGTGAAGCTGCCCTGGATCGAGATGTCCTGAAGGTTGGCGGTGGTCTCGGTGAAGATGAAGGACGCGTCCGTGC
>JBPCWF010000193.1:0-10561 GCA_051009775.1 Hyphomicrobiales bacterium
CGAAGGCGCCGTGGGCGCGGATATGCCGGAGCGTCCAGCGCACGTAATCGGAAATATCGGAGGCGAAGCGCAACTCGCCGCCGGACACCATCACGCGGGCCAGACGGTCCAGGTTGTCCGGCGTTACGAACCGGCGCTTGTGATGGCGGGTTTTCGGCCAGGGATCGGGGAACAGCACGAAGATCCGGTCGAGGCAGCGGTCGGCAAGCACATCCAGCAGATCGCGCGCATCGTCGTCATAGATCCGGATATTCTGCACGCCTGAGCGCTCGATGTCAGAGAGCAGCTTGGCAACGCCGTTGACGAAGGGTTCGCAGCCGATCAGCCCGACATCCGGGTTGGCCAGCGCCTGGGCGTGCAGGTGCTCGCCGCCGCCGAAGCCGATCTCGAGCCAGACCTGCCGGGCAGGCGGCGCGACACAGGTCCGTGGATCAAGACAGCCATCGGCAGGCAGATCGACGCGCAGGCGCGGCAGCAGGGTCTCGACCAGACCGGACTGCTTTTGCCTGAGCTTGTGGCCCTTGCGCCGCCCGTAGAGCAGACGCCGCGGGCCGGCAGGCTGATCGGACATGACGCCCAGCTTAATGTCTCAGATGGCGCGTGTCAGGTGAGCGCGGACTTGATGTCCTCGACCAGATCCTCACGCTCCCAGGAGAAGCCGCCATCGGCTTCGGGCTCGCGGCCGAAATGGCCGTAGGCCGCCGTGCGTTCGTAAATCGGCCGGTTCAATTCGAGCCGCTCGCGAATGCCGCGCGGGCTGAGATCGACGATCTCGCCGAGCGCCTGCTCGAGCCGCGTTTCCGAAACCGATCCCGTGCCCGCAAGGTCGACATAGATCGACAGCGGTTTCGACACGCCGATGGCGTAGGACAACTGGATGGTGCAGCGTTCGGCGAGCTCGGCCGCGACCACGTTCTTGGCCAGATAGCGCGCCGCATAGGCGGCAGAGCGGTCGACCTTGGTCGGGTCCTTGCCGGAAAACGCGCCACCGCCATGCGGCGCCGCACCGCCATAGGTGTCGACAATGATCTTGCGGCCGGTCAGGCCGGCGTCGCCGTCCGGTCCGCCGATGACGAACTGGCCGGTCGGATTGACGTAGAGTTCCTCGTCCGGGCACATCCAGCCGTCGGGCAGAACCTCCTCGACATATGGCCGCACGATGGTCCGGACGTCGGCCTGGGAGAGACCTTCGGCGTGCTGCGTCGAGACCACCACCGAGGTCGCGCGCACCGGCTTGCCGTCTTCATATTCGAGCGTCACCTGGCTCTTGGAGTCGGGCCCGAATTCCGGCTGCTTGCCGGCATGGCGCGCCGCCGCCATGTTCTGCAGGATCTTGTGGGAGAAGTGTATCGGCGCCGGCATCAGCGCCTTGGTCTCACGGCAGGCATAGCCGAACATGATGCCCTGGTCGCCGGCGCCCTCGTCCTTGTTTCCGGCGGCATCGACGCCCATGGCGATGTCGGCTGACTGGCGGTGGACCAGGACATCGACCTTGGCCCGTTCCCAGTGGAAGCCGTCCTGCTCGTAACCGATCTCGCGAATGCAGCGCCGGGCGACATCGGCCAGCACTTCGTGGGTGACCTCCTCCGGTCCGCGCACCTCGCCGGCAAGCACCACCTGGTTGGTCGTGGTTAGCGTTTCGACCGCGACGCGCGCATAAGGGTCCGCACTCAGATAGGTGTCCACGATGGCATCGGAAATACGGTCGCAGACCTTGTCCGGATGACCCTCCGAGACCGATTCGCTGGTGAAGAGGAAGTGATCTGTTCTCACGGAAGTCTAGCTCCTGAATGTCGGCAACCGTCGCATGCGGCGCGCGCGCCGGAAACCGGCAAAAAATCGGCGCCCTTTCTTGCAAGGAATCACAGGGGGGTCAAGCCGTACCGTCGCAGTGAGGTAAACGCCCACCGCCGATGCAGTGTCACGGCACGGTGGCCGGTTCTGAACGGACCTTAAGCTGGGGTTTCGTGCCCGGCGATCGCCTTGACCAGATCGACAACCTTGCGGCGGACGCCCGGATCGGGGATTTCCGAGAAAGCCTTGTTGAGCTGAAGCCCCTCAGAACTGTTGATGAAGTCCATGATCAGGGCTTCCTGAGACGACTCGGCAAAGCCGGCCGACGAGCCGAACTCTCCCTTCGCCTGCTCCGGCAAGTCCTCGAAGAAGAACTGAACGGGCACGCTGAGGATCTGCGCCATCTGGTACAACCTGCTCGCGCTGATCCTGTTGCTGCCCTTTTCATACTTCTGCACCTGCTGAAAGGTGAGGCCCAGCCTTTCGCCGAGTTTTTCCTGGCTAAGACCGATCAGCATACGTCGCATCCGCACGCGGCTGCCGACATGAACATCTATTGGATTCGGATTTTTTTTGACCATTCCCCGCGCTCTTGGCATGAACGCCCCCGGTCAGGTGCGCCCCCGTACCGATCGTTCCCCAGGACTAGGACCTTGTATCAGTTTTGCTGTGGCGGTCAAGCATACCTTTTTGCATACAAACAATTTTTAGTAGTACTACCGGAGCTCAAGGTCCGTATAAGTCTGTGAGCGTACCGTCTCCCGACGGCCACCCCATCCGATCAGACCACTGAGCACCAGAGCCAATACTACAATCGCGAACAAAATGCGGTCGCCGAACAGCGCATAGGGTGGTGGCGGTGCGGCATCCGGCAGCACCGTGTCGATGACGCCCCTGGTTCCGAGCGCCAGTTGTTTGAGCACACGCCCCCTGGCATCGATGACCGCCGAAATGCCCGTGTTGGCCGCGCGTATAACGGGCAGGCCCTGCTCGATGGCGCGCAGGCGGGCCTGCTGGAAGTGCTGGCGGGGACCGGCACTGTCGCCGAACCAGGCATCGTTGGTGACGTTGAGCAGCCAGGCGGGCCGGTCGGCGCGGTCGACGACCGCCAGCGAGAAGATGATCTCGTAACACACCAGCGGACTGAACGCCGGCAGTCCGGGAAGACGTACGGTTCGCGCGGCGGTGCCGGCACTGAATCCGGCCGGCATCGTGACCAGCTTGCGCAGGCCCCACGGTTCGAGCAGCTTCTCGAACGGCAGATACTCGCCGAACGGCACCAGATGGAATTTGTCGTGATGGGCAATCACCGTGCCGGTTCCGTCGATGGCCAGAACCGAATTGAAGTAACGTTTCTCAGCGCCCGGCGTCGGGGCCGGCTCGGTGCGCAAGGCGCCGGTGACCAGAACCGCCTTGTCCGGGATCAGGGCGGCGATCGACGCGAGCGCGTCGGGCGCGTCTTCGAGCAGGAATGGCGGCGCGCTCTCCGGCCACACCACGATGTCGAAGTCTCCGACACCGGAAAACTCCGGCGAGGACGCGGCATCGCTCATCTCTATATAGGACGTGAAGATCCGGCTGCGCTGGGCCGGGTCCCACTTGTCTTTCTGGGCGATGTTGGGCTGGACGACACGAATGCGCGGCCCGTCGCCGACGGCGACCGGCGCGTTCGAGAGCTCGTAGGCGCCGCCGATCCAGAACGCCACGAACAGCGCAGCGAGGCCGGCGAAGGACATCGTGCCGGCGTGCCGGGCGAGGCCGCGGCCGGTGCTTTCATCCGCAAGCAGGGCCGGCGCGGAGGCGATCAGAATGACAAAGAACCCGAGCCCGTAGACACCCGCATAGGCCGCGAGCTGCAACAGGGCATCGGAGCCGGCGGCCGCAAGGCCGAGGGTGTTCCAGGGAAACCCGGTGAGCACGTGACCGCGCAGCCACTCGGCCGCGGTCAGGAACGCCGCCAGCACCAGAAGGCGGGAGATGCCGGCTGTCCAGAATGCTGCGGCGAACCCGAGGGCCAGCGCCCAGAACGTTCCGAGCATGAGGGGAAACAGCACGAGCACGAACGGCACCATCCAGGCGAACGTCTCGGCGTCGACCAGAAAGGCCGAAGCGACCCAGTGAATGCCGGCGAGAAAATACCCGAAGCCGAAACACCAGCCGAGCCACACTCCCGAACGGAACGCACTGCCCCGCGACCCCGCCTGGGCGTCGATCCCGTCAAGCAGCCAGACGAGGACGGTGAAGGTGACCAGCAGCACCGGCATCAGGTTGAACGGCGCCATGGCAAGCGCCGACACAGCGCCGAGCGCAACCGCAAGCAGCGCCCGCCGCCAGCCCCACAAAGCCAACAATTTCAGAGCAATGGCGCGCATCCCGCATCCATACGCCGCATTTGCAAGAGCCCCGCGCCGACGACCTCGACACGGGCGAATCAGCGCGCATCATACACGTCAGCGACGGTTACAGCCATTTGGAACGCACGGCCTTCAACAACCGAAAACGGGACGGGTCGCGGGCCCTATTCGGCCGGGATGACCGCGCCGCGGCCCGGCGCGCAATGGATTTTCAGCCGGCGGATCCGCCGGGCATCGGCGTCGAGGATTTCGAACTCGATGCCGTTCTCATGACGGATCAGCTCGCCGCGCACCGGTATCCGCCCGGCCAGCGAAAACACCAGACCGCCCAGTGTGTCGGCGTCTTCCTCACGCTCGTCGGCGACCAGTGTGGTCTCGAGCAGCTTTTCCAGATCCTCGATCGGCATGCGCGCGTCGGCGATGTAGACGCCGTCCTCGGCCGGCTCGATCAGGGGGCCGTCATCTGCGTCGTGCTCGTCGGCGATCTCGCCGACGATCTCCTCGACCAGATCCTCAATCGAGACCAGGCCGTCGGTGCCGCCATATTCGTCGACCACGATCGCCATGTGGATGCGCGTCGTCTGCATCTTCACCAGCAGATCCCGCGCCGTCATGGACGGCGGTACGAACAGGATCTCGCGCATGATATTGGCGGCGACCAGGGTGATGTCGAGATTGACCCGGCCGAGATCGATCGCCGGCGTCTGCGGCTTCGGCTTGGCGGCTTTGGTCTTGGCGGACGTCCTGGCGGGCTTCTTGGCCGCGCCCTGCTTGGACACCCACAACATCAGGTCCTTGATGTGGACCATGCCGATCGGATCGTCCAGGGTGCCGCGATAGACCGGCAGACGGGAATGGCCCGCACCCGCGAAGATCTTGAGCAGGTCATTGATCGTCGTGGTTTCGTCGACCGACACGATATCGGCGCGCGGCACGATCACGTCTTCGATGCGCAGCTCGCCGAACGCGAGCAGGTTCATGAGCATCGAGCGTTCTTCGGCCGAGAAGTCCGACTGGCCCGCCTCGTGCTGCTCCAGCACATCGCCCAGGCTTTCGCGCAGACTGGCATCGCCGTTGGTGCCGAACAGCGCCTTTACACGGGTCCACAAAGGGCCCGATCCGCGGTGACCGTTGGAACGTGATGAGTTTGGGCTTAAGCCCGGACTGTCAGATGGCGTATCGACCATTTCGACTTTTATGTTGGGCGCGCTCAGCGCGCGGCCCCGTTTACGCGACCATTCCTCTCATATGGGTTTGGTACACCGATTTGCGCAAGAGCGGAAATCTCAAGGTATTCCATCTCTGCAGCGCCTGGATCATCTTCATGATCATAGCCCAAAAGGTGCAAAACGCCATGGACGATAAGATGACATAAATGGTTTTCGAAAGTCTTTCCCTGCTCGCGGGCTTCGCGCGTTATGGTTTCGAAAGCAAGAACAACGTCGCCCAGCAGGCGCTCGCGGCTATCGCCGTCCTCAGGCTCGTCGCCGGTCGGGAACGATAGAACGTTGGTCGCCGACGCTTTCTGACGGTAGGCAAGATTCAGGGCGGAAATCCGTTCGTCGTCGGCGAACACCAGAGACAGCTCGGCGTTGGGATGATCGAATTCGCCCGCAGCAACGGCGGCGGCGGCGGCACGATTGGCCACGGCGTCGAGATCCGCGACCACGTCCCACCTGCCATCGAGCCTGGCGATATCCACGAGCATGTACGTTTACGACCTGTTGTCGTCCCGGGCGCGGTTCGCCGCCGCGTCGTCATAGGCGCGCACGATGCGGGCGACGAGGGGATGGCGGACCACGTCGCGATGGGTGAACGCGACATGGTCGACCCCGTCGACACCGCCCAGAAGCTCGATCGCGTCGGTCAGTCCCGACTTGGCGCCGGCCGGCAGATCAACCTGGCTCGGGTCGCCGGTGATCGCCATCCGGCTGCCTTCACCGAACCGGGTCAGAAACATCTTCATCTGCATCGCCGTGCAGTTCTGGGCCTCGTCCAGAATGATGAAGGCATGGTTCAGCGTGCGTCCGCGCATGAAGGCGAGCGGCGCGATCTCGATCGTGCCGTCTTCCAGGCCGCGCGCCACCTTGTTGGCCGGCAGCACGTCATAGAGCGCGTCGTACAGCGGGCGAAGATAGGGATCGACCTTGTCGCGCATGTCTCCGGGAAGGAAGCCCAGGCGCTCGCCCGCCTCGACCGCGGGCCTGGACAATATGATCCGGTCGACCGCGCCGCCGATCAGCGCGGCGGCGGCACAGGCAACCGCGAGGTAGGTCTTGCCGGTGCCGGCCGGTCCGGTGGCGAACACCATTTCGCGCTCCAGGAGCGCGGCGATGTAGGTGCCCTGAAGCGGCGAACGGGCGCTGATCGCGCGCCGCGGCGTCTTCAGGTGAACCTGTCCTTTGCCGGCCTCGTCGGCGCTCGCCCCACCGTCGGCATCGACCATGCGGATGGCGCCGTCGACCTCTCCGGGCCCGACCTCCATTCCGTCCTGCAGACGGTCGTAAAGACTGTCGAGAACCTGCTTGGCACCGCGGCAGGCATCCGTCGAGCCCTTGAGCAGAAGATGGTTGCCGCGCGGGGTGAGCTCGACATCGAGGCGGTCTTCGATGATCGACAGGTGCTGGTCGTGCTCGCCGAACAAGGGCGTCAGCAACCTGTTGTCGTCGAATGTGACCGTCAGCGTTTCGCCCTCGTCCTGGCCCTGTTTCTTGCCGCCCATTGCCGGTGGCGTACTCAATGCGTCAGCTCCTCGTGTTGCATGCGTGCTTGGCCCCCATATGCGTCCGCGGCGGCATGCGTCAGCCGCCCCGACAGACTGTTCGGGCCCGCCGCGGTGATCTCGACCTCGGCCAGCGCCCCCAACCGATCGCCCTCGGTTTCCACATGCACCGCCTGCAGAAACGGCGAACGGCCGACCAGCTGGCCGGGCTTGCGCCCGGGCCGGTCGAACAGAACGTCCATGCGCCGGCCGACACACGCCCGGTTGAACGCCGCCTGCTGCGCGTTCAGGAGATCCTGGAGCGCGGCCAGCCGTTCCGCCTTGACCTGTTCGGCGACCTGGCCGTCCTGATCGGCGGCCGGCGTGCCCGGGCGGGGCGAATATTTGAACGAATAGGCCTGGGCATAGTCCACCTCGCGCACCAGCGCCAGGGTCGCTGCGAAATCGGCATCGGTCTCGCCGGGAAAGCCGACGATGAAGTCGGACGACAAGGCAATGCCGGGACGCGCGCGGCGAATGCGCTCGACCAGCCGCAGGTAGTCGTCCGCGGAATGCCTGCGGTTCATGGCGGCGAGAATGCGGTCCGAACCCGACTGCACCGGCAGGTGCAGGTAGGGCATGAGCTTGGGGTTGTCCCTGTGCGCCGAGATCAGGCTCGCCTCCATGTCGCGCGGATGGCTCGTGGTATAGCGGATGCGCTCGAGACCATCGATGTCCGACAGCGTGCCGATCAGGCGGCCGAGCGGCCACGGCTCACCGTCCGGCCCTTCGCCATGATAGGCGTTGACGTTCTGGCCGAGCAGAGTGATTTCCCGGACGCCGGCGGCGGCGAGACGGCGGACCTCGTCGTCGATGCGGACGACTGGCCGGGAAAACTCCGCGCCCCTGGTATAGGGCACGACGCAGAAGGTGCAGAACTTGTCGCAGCCCTCCTGAACCGTGACGAAGGCGGTTGCCCCGCGCGCGACGAGCCGCGCAGGAGACGGCTGGCCGAGATGAGTGAACTTGTCCTCGGCCGGAAACTCCGTGACCACAAGACCGCCGGCATCGGCCTCGACGCGCCCGATCATGTCGGCCAGGCGGTGATAGGTCTGCGGCCCGAACACGAGGTCGACCACAGGCGCGCGCGCGATCATTTCCTCGCCTTCGGCCTGGGCGACGCAGCCCGCGACGCCGACGATCGTCGGCTTGCCGTCCCGGGCGCGGCGCTGCTTGATCTGTTTGATGCGGCCGAGCTCGGAATAGACCTTCTCGGCGGCCTTCTCGCGGATGTGGCAGGTGTTCAGGATGACGAGGTCGGCGGCCTCGATCGAGCCGGCCTGCTCATAGCCCATGGGTTCGAGCGCATCGGTCATGCGTTCGGTATCATAGACGTTCATCTGACAGCCATATGTCTTGATGAACAGCTTTTTGGTCGCGTCGGGCATCGAGCTTCTTGCGGTTTTCCTGTGCGCCGGCCCCGGACAGGTCCGGCCGGGACGGTCTGAACGGGGCGCTTCCTTAGCGGTCTTTGTAGCCGAAGGCAAACCTTCCCACCATCACGAACTGGCGAGCGCCTCGTTCTCGTCGTCCGGACCGGCGGCCGGTATCGCGGCGCGCTCGGGCGCGCATCCGGTCAGGGCTTCGACCAGGCCGGCGCGCACGGCGGCCTCGCAATGGGCGGCGAGCGCCTTGCGCCCTTCGACCGTGGCCACGGTCACGGGCGGATGAAAATGCACGACGACATCGAGCGGACCGCGCTTCAGGGCGTCCCAGATATGCGGCGCCAGGTCCATATCTCCGTACCAGGTGAAACGCGGCCGCTCGTGGCGCGCCATCGGCAGGCCGTGGAGCTGGGTATAGGCGATCGTCACCGGCTGCACCGGCACTTCGACCTCCCGGCCGGCCTCAGGGCTGAGCACGGTGGTTTCGGCCGCGCTCATCAGCGCGCTCTTGAACTGCAGCACCCGGTTGCCGTCGGTGCTGGTGCCTTCGGGAAACAGCACCAGGGTATCGCCACCGCGCAGGCGCGCCTGCATCTGATCGCGGAAGCCCGCGGTCGCGGCGCGGCGGTCCCGGTCGACGAAGATCGACCGCTGGAGGCGCGCCAGGCTGCCGAACAGCGGCCAGCCGCCGACTTCCCGCTTGGCGATGAAGGACAGAGGCTTGACCGCGCTGAAGACGGTGATGTCGAGCCAGGAACAGTGGTTCGCGGCGATCAGGCACGGCCCTCCGGTCACCGGCTCGCCGCGCACGTGGATGCGCGCCTGGATCAGCCGCTTGCACAGGTTGCGGTGATAGACATGCGGAAAGGTCACCGCGAGACGCGGCGCCACGCGCAGCAGCAGCCACTGGAACACCATCAGCGGCGGCGTCACGAGAAAGAACAGCGTAAGTATGTACGTGGCGCGAAACCGACCCATGCCAAAACTGCGGTCAGGCGTCGTCGTCCGGCAGCCGGATGCCGTAAAGCTCGAGGCGATGATCGACCAGCTTGTAGCCGAGCTCGCGGGCGACGATCTCCTGAAGCTTCTCGATGTCCTCGTTGCGGAACTCGATCACCTCGCCCGACTGCAGATCGATCAGATGGTCGTGATGCTGTTCGGACGCCTGTTCGTAGCGCGCCCGGCCATCGCGGAAATCGTGCTTCTCGAGGATGCCGGCATCCTCGAACAGGCGGACCGTGCGGTAGACGGTGGCAATCGAAATGCGGTCGTCGATCTTCGAGGCGCGGCGATAGACCTCCTCGACGTCCGGGTGGTCTTCTGCGATCGACAATACTTCGGCAATCACGCGCCGCTGCTCGGTCATGCGCATGCCTTTCTCGATGCAGATATCCACCAGTCGATTGGGCATTGTCTTCCTTAGGCTTAAGCCGAAATCCGCCGCACGCCCGAGTGCGCGCGTGGCCTCGCGAATTCCCGCGTTGAGCTTCAGGTTATAGTGTGGCCACCGGTGCCACGCAACTTGCAACGGCGCCTGCCGCCCCGCCACCGGGCAGGTCACAGCTGCCGTTTCATCACGACCGCATCCGAACGCGTTCCGTCCGGCGCGCGATAATAGGCGGGGCGCGATCCGACCGTCTCGAAGCCGTTCATGCGATAGAGGCCGACCGCCGCCTCGTTGTCCTGCGCGACCTCCATGAACAGGGCCACCGCTCCGTCCGCGCGCAAGCGATCGGCGGCGCGCTCAAGAAGCCTCGAGGCAATACCGCGGCGGCGGAATGGCTGCGCGACGCCAAGCGTGATGATCTCCGCCTCGTCGCCGGCGCCGCGTGCCAGAATGAAGCCGGCCGTCGCATTGCCGTCCCGGGCGATGATCGAGAACGCGCCGGGCATGGCCAGGAGGCGGGCGAAGTCCGAGGCCGGCCAGGGCGTGGCGAAGCACTCTCCGTGAAGCCGTGCGAGGTCGTCGAGACATGCGCCGTCCGCCGAGCCGCATTCCAGAGTGACAGCGCGGGTCATTGCGGCAGCTTGGCGTCCGGCGGCCGCAGGTAGAACGGCACCGGAGGTTCGGCCGGCGGCGTGCGCAGGGCCGCACGCTCGGCGATGACCGTGGCGCGGGGCTGGTCGGCCGCGCGCGTGTCGGGTGTTATGCCGTGTTCCGGGCGGATCAGGGACGCCAGGTGCCGCACGCCGGTGCCGACGGCAATGGGCTGGTGAGCCGCGAGCTCAGCCATGGCGGCCTCATAGGACATGGCCGCGGCCGCGCT
>JBPCWF010000194.1:0-3089 GCA_051009775.1 Hyphomicrobiales bacterium
GAGATGGCCGAGCTCCGGCGCTGGATCAGGGGGCCGGAAAGCCGCAACCGGCGCGGCCGCGGGCTGATGGAGCGGCTTGGCGGCCTGATGGACGACGACAGGGAAGCCGAAGACCTGCTTGCCGAAGCGCTCGAGCGCTGCCGCGACCTGCCGGCCTCGGGCTTCATGCAGCGGGTCCAGAGCGGCGCGGTTTCGGCTGACGGCGAGGCGTTCCTTGCCGCGGTCCACGCCCAGGTCACGGCGCGGACCGAGAACCCCGGCTTCTACGCGGTCGAGACCGAATGCCGGCCGGTCACGGAAGAGCTCGACGCCGCCGCGGCCCGGCTGAGCCGGTCGCTCGATGCCCTTGGCGATCCCCTGCGCCGGCTCGCCGAACGGCTTCACGCCCGGCTCGACGAGGACGCCGACGAGCTGGAGAGCACGGAACGGACCCGCATCGAGGCGCTTGTGCGCGGGCTCATGCGCCGCGCCGCGCTCCTGATCCCCGGCTGGCGGCAGATGCTGGAAAGCCTGCGCGGCGAGACGCAGCCGGACTTCATCGAGTGGTTCTCGATCGAGAGCGCCTACGGCAATGAATTCGACGTCGGCATGCACCGGCACTGGATCGACCCGACCCGGCCGTTTGCGGAGTCCGTGCTGGACTCGACCGACGGCGTGCTGATCACCTCGGCGACCCTCAAGGACCGGCCGCCCGACCTGCCGGACGACTGGCGCAACGCGGAAATGCGCACCGGCGCGAACCATCTGGCGATGCCGGCTGTCCGGCATGCCTATGCCTCGCCGTTCGACTACGAGGCCCGCTCGCGGCTGATCGTGGTCAACGACGTCAACCGCGAGCAGCCCCAGCAGGTGGCGGCGGCCTATCGCGAGCTGTTCCTGGCGGCGGGCGGCGGCGCGCTCGGGCTGTTCACGGCGATCGCCAGGCTGCGCGCGGCCTATGCCCAGCTGATCGGGCCCCTGAGCGCGCAAGGCCTGCCGCTCTACGCCCAGCATGTCGACCCGATCGATGTCGGCACCTTGGTGGATCTGTTTCGTGCCGAACCAAACGCCTGCCTGCTCGGTACCGATGCGGTGCGCGACGGGGTCGACGTGCCGGGCAACAGCCTCCGCCTGATCGTGCTCGACCGGGTGCCGTGGCCGCAGCCGAGCGTCATGGAGCGGGCCCGGCGGGCGGCCTTCGGCGGCAATGCCTATCAGGACATGATCGTGCGGCTCAGGCTGCGCCAGGCCTTCGGACGGCTGATCAGGAGCGCCGGCGACCGGGGCGTGTTCGTGATCCTCGATGCCCGTCTGGCGACCCGTTTCACCACCGCCTTCCCGGAGACGCTCGAGGTTACCCGCACCGGCCTGGTCGACGCCATAGACCATGTCGGCGAATTTCTCGCAAACACCCCTTGCTGAGGCTGCTTCCAAGCCTTAATTAGGGCCTTTCCCCACGGGTGGGATCGGATCGGAGCGATTGCCCCTCCCGTCGGAACCGGCGCCCCGTCCGGTTTTCAGCTACCAGGAGCATCCAATGTCACAGACCATCAGCCACCACCAAGCGCTCGTATATGTCATGGTCACCATGGCCGCGGTGGACCGGGAGATCTCCGACAGCGAACTGACGCGGATCGGCCAGATCGTCAAGAACCTGCCGGTATTCGCCGATTTCGACGAGGAACGGCTGGTGCATGTGGCACGCGAATGCGGCGACATCCTGAGCGAGGATGACGGGCTCGGCACGGTGCTCGCCCTGATCGCGGACTGCCTGCCCGACAAGCTCCATGAAACGGCTTACGCGCTGGGCGTGGAAGTTGCCGCCGTCGACCTCTCGGTCGAGCAGGAGGAATTGCGCTTCCTGCAGCTCCTGCGCGACCAGTTGAAGCTCGACAAGCTGACCATTGCCGCCATCGAGCGCGGCGCCAGAGCGCGCCATCAGGTGTTGTGATCAGGGACCGGATTTTCGCCGGCCTCCAATCCAGGTTCTTCTACGGCTGGACCATCGTCGGCGTCGCCCATGTGGGGATTTTCGCCTCCGGCCCCGGCCAATCACACACGTTCAGCGTTTTCGTCGAGCCGATCAGCCGCGACCTCGGCATTTCGAGCGCGACCATCGCCACCGCCTATGGGCTGGCAACCCTCGCGGCGGCCTTCGCCCTGCCGCAGATGGGCCGTCTGGTCGACCGCTACGGCCCCCGGCGCATGCTCGCGGTCATCGCGGTCCTGCTCGGCGTGGTCTGCATGGGTTTCGGGGCGGTCAGCGGGTTTCTGTGGCTGACCATCGGCTTCGCGCTGCTGCGCTTCTTCGGTCAGGGCTCAATGATGCTGGGCAGCGCCAATCTGGTGTCGCACTGGTTCGACCGCAAGCGCGGGCTCGCCATGAGCCTGATGGCGCTCGGTTTCGGCATCTCCATGGCGATCCACCCGCCGCTGGCGCAGTGGCTGGTGACCGAGATCGGCTGGCGCAAGGCGTGGCTCGTGCTTGGGCTGCTGACCTGGGTGATCATGCTTCCGCCGACCTGGCTGCTGGTTCATAACAAGCCGGAGGATGTCGGCCTGGTGCCGGACGGCGCAGCCGCGGCGGAGGACGGACAGACCGAGGACACGGCGCGCATCGGCCTGTCGCTGGCGCAGGCGTTGCGGACATCGAGCTTCTACATCCTGGCGGCGGGCTGGTTCGCCATCGCCATGCTGGTGACGACGCTGCATTTCTACCAGGTCACCCTGCTCACCGGGCAAGGGGTGAGCCCGGATCTCGCGGCCTATCTGTTCACCATGTCGGCGCTCACTATGGCCGCCACCATGCCGCTGGTCGGCATCCTGTTCGACCGTTATCCCACGCACCTTGTGTTCGCGCTCGGCCTTGTGATCACCTCAGCGTCGCTGGTCGCGGTGACGCTGGCAACCGACGCCGTTACCGCCGTCGCCTATGCGCTGGTCTTCGGCCTCAACAACGCCTTCTCCATGACCATGCTCGGCTATATCTGGCCGCGCTATTTCGGCCGCCTGCATCTCGGCAGCATTCAGGGCACGGGTCAGATGATCGGGGTGGTCGGCGCATCGCTCGGGCCTCTGCCGGTCGGCCTCGCGCTCGATTTCATCGGCGA
>JBPCWF010000195.1:0-4354 GCA_051009775.1 Hyphomicrobiales bacterium
GACCGGCGAACCCGCGACCACCTGGGTGTGCAATGTTATTTGTAGCCGAGCGCCGTTAGATCGAGGCCGGTCAGTTCCGCAGTGCGATTGTTGCTCTCCGTATAGTACCCCGCGACCGTCTCCTGGATTTCCGACCTGACCCGGGAAACAAACTTCCGTTCCGACCCCTCCGGCACGGCCTTTGCCAGGCACTTGCGCAGCCAGATCAGACCGTTGCGGCGAATATCGTTCGCATCCGACGGGGAAAGCGTCGAGTAGCCGTTGAGGGATGCCCGCCGCACCAATGGATTGAGGTGCCGCGTATGATATTCGACGACGCGGGGAAGCCCTTCGTTGATCGGCCGCTCATACTCTAGGTCCAGCGGCAAATCGGCGCCGGAGAAGTCCCCCAGGGTCCGCACGAAGGTCTCCGGCTCTTTGCAGAATGTCTCGTAGGTCTGGACCAGAACGTTGTCCGCTCCGAACAGTTGCTGATAGTACCCGATGAGACGGTCGTAGCGATAATGCGCCGGCGTGAAACGCGGCACGCGGGCCCCGAAGTGCTCGCCCAGATAGTCCGGCAACGTCAGGAACCCGCCCTTCCGCAAGAAATGGAAATAGGTCGACAGGATCATCGAGACCTGTTCGCGGATGACGATGAAGATCCTGGCCTGCGGGAACGCTTCCATCAGGCGATTGGCAATATCCTTCGAACCAGCCCCGCCGAAATGCGGATTGCCCGCCAGACCTTCCGAGCTGATCACCGGAACCCGGCCGCAGCTCAAATCGAGGCCGGAGAGGAAATCCCTGACTTCCCCGATCCGGGACTCGAACGGAGGCAACAGCCGCCCGCCGCCGTCGTCATAGAAGTATTTCCCCAGATATTTCGCGCGGGTCTTCGGTTTCGGAATCCCCTGGGGTGCGAGAGGCATGAACCCCCTGTCGTCGCGCCCGAAGAGATAGACCTGCAGCCATGATGTGCCGGTCTTGTGATACCCCATGTGTATGAGTGGACGAACCGTAGCCTCGTCCAAGCCCCCGCGCGCGCGAATCGGCGCTTGCCGCTCGTCGATAGAGCGTAACGTCGTTTGCATCCAAATGTCCCCATCCCCATAAACAGGACAATTATTGCAATGGTTTGAAGTGATTCGAAAAGGCTTTTGGAACACCGCAGACGGCGCCTCGTTGATTGAGCGCGCTTCACAACACAGCCCCATTTTGGCGCTTCTCTCCGGCACAAGTGCGGCAAGATGAGCGTGTGCTTACGTTTTTTTGTGACGAAATGGTGAGGATTTCTTGACTGCAGACCGGCGTCAGGTCGATCGCACCCGAAACACGTCCGGCAGCACATTCTCGACCTCGAACCGTTTCCGCAGGCCGCCGAGCCTGGACAGGTGGGCGATTTTGTCGCGCAGGGTTTCAACCGTCACGTCGGGAAACTTCTGCTGTTTGAAGCTGACGCTGTACCGGCCCGTGTTCTGTGTCGTTTTCAGCTTCTTGACGAAGCGCCGCCCGCGCGCAAAGGCGCTCCCCACAGTCCGCTTGAGCACAGGCGCTCCGCCATTGTGGCCCTGGGCGTCCACACAATCCATGATCTTGCTGACCGCGAAATCGCCGTCGAGGGACGAAATGAACTGGCCCAGGATGTCATCGCGGCCCGGGTCGTTGACCGTGATCGGTGCCTCATCGAACACCGCGCCGATCTTCTCGATCACTTCCGGCACGGTCGCGGCGACGTCGCTGACCGCGTTGGGCGGATTGACCGCGAAGTCCTCGCCGCCGGCCAGCGGCACATAGGCGATCACCGGCCGTTGCAGAATGTAGCCTTCCACCGCGGTGGTGCAGCCATTGTGGACCAGAACCGAACTTGCCAGCAGCCAGGGCACCACATTGCCCTCGGCTTCGACATGCACATTGTCGAATTCCTGTAAGTGTTCGCGCCAGAAATCGCGATTCTCCGCCGGATGGGGGCGCAACACGATGGTGCGGTCGGGAAACGCCCTGGCAACGTCGGGCACCAGCTGCTTGAATTTCTCCAGCACCTGGGTGCGGTACGTGAACAGCCTGACCGCGAAGTCCCGCGTGAACCCGATGGCGCCGCGCCCCAGCGCCAGCCCGTCCGGCGCGTTGTCCTCGGCGTAACACACGTTCGCTTGCGGGTAGTAGCCGTTGATCGTGCCGAAATTGGTGTTGAACAGAATGAAGTCGCCATACTGGCGCTTGATCTCTTCGACACGCCTGTCGAAGAACGGCCGGAATTCCGGGCGCAGGAGATCGCCGCGCGGATTTCCGACGATCTCGATCGGCGTATCCGGGAAACTCGGGAAGCCCTGGAACAGTGTCTTGTTGTCCTGTCCCCAGGCAAGCAGATGTTCCGCCATGCCCAGAGCCTCGCTGCTCAGCCGCCGGGTGTAATAGACCTCGGGCGGGTAATGCACGATTGCTTCCTCGTCCCAGGCGATGATGCTGTGGCCGAGAAGGCGCGAGATCTTGAAGATCTTCACGCTGCGCTCGGTCAGCGATTTGGCGAAATAGACGCTGCTCGGGAAGTCATTGATGTGGTTGTCGATCGTACCTTTCCAGCCGACATAGGCGTCATAGCCGCGCTCCGCCGCGAAGCACGACAACAGCACTTTGGCATCCAGCTCGCGAACCTGGTTCTCGACGGGAATCAGAAGAGGCGGTTTCGACATATACCGAGATAAGCTCCGGCGCTCACACTTAGGTCCATTCCCCCACGGCACCGGACATCGCCGTCTACGGACCCATGCAGCCGCATGACATTCGCGAACCTAGAGCGTGTCGCGATCATTCTGATTCGCGTCATCGCTCTAGTTCTTTGTTAAAGCATGTCTTTTTCCCGAAACCGGTGCCCACTTTCGGGAGACATGCTCTAGTTAGCCCGGGACCCGGGCAAACACAAGCCGGCAGGGGCGGCTCCTGAGTCGCAGCGGCCGGTTGCCGCTCGCGCGGTCAGGCGGGCGGCCGGTCGGACCCCATCGTCGCGCCCCCATGGGCGAACATGTTGCAGTCATAGCGGGGCAGGGCCATCGGGCGGCTCTTCAGGTCCGCCGGTGCCACGTCGCGCGGTTCGACGTTGAACGCATAGCGGCAGCCGCGCTTCTGCAACAGGCGTTCCGTGTCGTCGGTAAAATTGTGGAATCCGCCATAGGGATAGCAAAAGGTGTCGATCTCTCGGCCCAGGGCCTGTTCGAGAAACGCAAAGGACCGGTCGATCTCGCGCCACTGGGTCTCCACGTCGAGCCTGCTGAAGACCGGGTGGCTGACGCTGTGGCTGCCGATCACCATGCCGGCTTCGGCCATCTCCAGCAATTGATCGGTCGACATGTAGAAACGCCTGAATTCTTCCGCTTCCGATCCGATCAGGTCGCCGAACAGACGGGCCAGCACCTCGGCGCGGTGGTCGTAGGAGATGTAGTAGTTGAGGATCCGCTTGACCTCGTTGGTCGCCTCGTCATTGTCCTGATAGCGGTAGGTCTTGGTGCGGAACGCGGCGTTGCCCTTGTCGACCAGCATGTCGTCGTCGATCAGGCCGACCAGGTGATCCAGCACCGCGACCCCGCCATGGCGGCCGATCAGCAGGTGGATCCGGTGAACGTCGAGCAGTTCGGCGCGGTCATAGACCCCGGTCGGCACGTAGAACACGCCCCACAACCCGCGCCGGGCAAGCTCGGGCAGGACATGGTCGAAGTGATCGGCGAACCCGTCGTCGAAGGTCAGGACGGCGCCCTCCGCGGGCCGTCCGGTGGTGAGGGTGCGCTCGAAGTCGGGCCGCGAGACGAAACCGAAATTGGCCTCGATCCAGTCGAGTTGCGCCGCGAAGTCCTCGACATGCAGGTAGCGGAAATAGGGCAGGTCGGCCCGTTCCGGCCGGACGTAATGATACATCAGGGCTTTCATAGCGCTATGTCCGCCAGGACCGGGTTCCGGGCGATGGGGACCCGCGCGTGGCGGGTTTCTGTCTCGGCCAGATAGCGCGCGATCATGCCGCCGTCGAACTGCTCGTAAAGCCTGACTGTCGCGGCTTCCGTGAAGTCCTTTCGCTTGCACAGCCGCGCGGTTTCGGGCTCGGCCGGCGGCAAGACCGGTTCGAGTGCGTCGAACCGGCGGATCAGCTCCGCATAGACCACGGCCACGTCGCCGATCAGCCGGTTGCCGATCTGGTGCGGTGTGTCGCCGGGGAACACCCGGGCTCTGATCTGGTGGATGATCTCGCCGGTGTCGATGCCGGCATCCAGATACATGAAGGTGGCGCCGACATATGCCGGCGCGCCGTCGACTAGGGGGAAGAAGTTGGTGCCCGATCCGCGGTAATAGGGCGAGAGGCCGAGATGGACGTTGAGAAACCTGTGCG
>JBPCWF010000196.1:0-3875 GCA_051009775.1 Hyphomicrobiales bacterium
ACGTCGAGCACCATGCGCAGCATGTCGTCATATTTGCGGTAGTCGGTATTGGCGCGCAGTTCCTCGCGGTAGCGCGGCGCGTCATAGTCGCCGGCCTTGCGGTCGAAGCGTTCGCACCAGAACTGGATCAGAGATTGGATGAAGATCTTGGCATAGCGTCCGAGAAAGCTGCCCTCCCCGGCCGTCGCGCGTGCTTCCTGTCTGAGACCGCGCGGCGGCCAGCGGAACCGCATGCTGTAGGGATTGGCGGGCGCCGCGGCTCCGGCGTCGCCGCCCAGGACGGCGGTGATGCCCAAGGTGCAGCACCGGCCAATCGCCACAGCATGCGGTTCCGCTGGCCGCCACGCGGGCTCAGGCTCGAGGCCATCGCGACGGCCGGGAAGGGCGGATTCGCCAGGCGTTACGCCGCCGTCTTCATCCAGTCCCTGATCCAGTTCTGGTGCGAGCGCTTCGACCGCAAGGCCGGCGACTACGACGCGCCGCGCTATCGCGAGGAGCTGCGCGCCAACACCGACTACCGCAAGTATGACGACATGCTGCGCATGGTGCTCGACGTCACCGAGGCCCAGGCGGAGGCGATCGAAGACAATCTGGAACGGCAATACCGGGCGGGCAGGCTCGTCTACGGGGTGTTCGTCACCGACCGGGCGCTCATGACCTGCCTCGTGTTCAGCCTGGAGCAGGGCGAGCACATCCATTTCGTCGACGGCGCGAATGGTGGTTTCGCGCTCGCCGCCAAGGGCTTCAAGCAGCGCGTGGCCTCGGGTCCGGTCAGTCCAGGAACTTCAACAGGGACGAAATGACCGCGTCCGGCTGGTCGAGCTGGACCAGGTGGCCGGCGCGGGGAATGGGTTCGAACGACGATCCGGGGATCGCCTGGTGCAGCCGCTCGCCGGTGCCGATCGGGATCCAGGCATCGTCGACGCCCCACAGGATCGACACCGGCGCGTCGATCTTGCCGTAGCGCTCCTCGACCTCGTCGGTGAATTTCTGGTCCGCCTGCACGATCTGCCGGTAGAACGCGCGCTGGCCCTCGTCGCTCAGCCATGGCGCGACCAGGGCGTCCAAGTCCCGGGCGTCCAGATCGCCATACAGCGCGGTGCGGATATAGGCCTCGACGATCGCCTTGTGGATATAGGGCGGCAGGCCGGTGAATGCCGCCTCATGGCGTTGCACGTGCTGGAAGAACGAAGAGCCCCAGGGCGCCAGCGCGACCACGTTCATCAGCGCGATCCTGGCGAAGTCCCGTTCGCCCAGAATGTGGGCCCTGAGCGCCGTCGCGCCGCCGAAGTCGTGCGCCACAACCATCGGCGCTTCAAGGCCCCAGAGGTCGAGCAGTTCGGCGAGCAGCACGTTCTGAACACCGAGCGAAACGTCCTGACCGTCGCGCATCTCAGAGCGCCCGTAGCCGATCAGGTCGTAATAATGGACGGTGTACCGCTCGGCCAGCGCGTCGATCACATGGTGCCAGGTGAAAGACGACCATGGCGTGCCATGGACCAGTACCACGGGCGGCCCGGAGCCCTTGATGTCATAGGCCACCTGACCTTGAGAGAAGTCATATGAGCGTTCGAGTGACCACGTCATATCAGTATTAGACCACGATTCCGGGCGGCTTGGCAGAATTGAGCGGGGTGCGCGCCCGGAGATTGTGCCGCAATTGAAGTATTCCCTCAATGGTTGCGAAACGCAGGTGTGCTTATTATGAGCTCTATTGGCCGTCTGGTGGCGTCGAAGAGCACGGAACATGTCCGATCCGTTTGAAGCGATACACGATTTGCTGAAATCGGAACGGTTCTCCGAGGCGCTGGAGCATGTATACGACCGAGACGGCGATCACATCAGAGAACCGTTCGATCATGACCTGAACCACGCCTGGCATGTCGTGGCGGACATCTTCTTCAGGCAAGACCTCTTTGAGCGCTCCAAAACCGCCTTTGAGCGGTCTCTGTTCGAATGCCCAAACGATGTCGAGTAGCTTCTCGGCTATGCCAATGCATGCACGGAACTGCACGACCATGAGACAGCGGAGCTCGCGCTCAGGCTGGCCCTGGAGGAAGACCCGTCTGACGAGCGCATCCTGTACAATCTGGCGAATGTTCTTTTCGATGCTGAACGGTTTCAAGACGCGATCTCGATCTACCAGAGCGTGATTGCGATCGGATCGCAGTTATCTTCGATGGCGCAGGACAACCTGAAGCTTGCGGCCTCGCACCTGAGAACGCGATGAACGGCAGCGCGCCTGAGAAGCGGGCGCTCCGGAACGATGCTGAAAGGTTTAACTTTTCCTTAAACGGTTGCGTAACAGTCTCGCGCCTATAAATGGTTGTGCCTGGCAGTCGAGATGCAGCCAGGCGACTTGATCTGGAAGCTGTGGCAGGCAGCCGCGGCCGGCCAGCCTGGGCGCGCTATCAATGTCAGTGGGATAAGCGAGATGGCTGATCCGTTTGACGCAATACGCAGTTTGCTGAAGTCGGAACGATACGCCGAGGCTCTTGAGCATGTCTACGACCGCCGCGGCGACCGGATCCGGGCGCCGTTCCATCACGACCTGAACCGCGCCTGGTACATCGTGGCCGACATCTTCTTCAAGCAGGACCTTTTCGCGCGCTCCAAGACCGCCTTCGAGCGGTCTCTTCTCGAGCACCCCAATGATGTCGAGGCGCTGCTCGGATTTGCGCATGCATGCGCGGAGCTGCATCACTACGCGGCCTCGGAGCGCGCCCTCAGGCTGGCCCTGGAGGAGAACCCGTTCGACGACCGCGTTCTGTACAGCCTGGCGAATATTCTCTTCGACAATGAACGTTACGAAGAGGCGATCTCGCTCTACGAGAGGCTGATTTCGGTCGGTTCGCGGTTGTCTCCGGGCGCGCGGAAGAACCTCAGGCTTGCGGTCTCTCAGATGAGAACGGGATGAGCCGGCAGGTCTTGGTCATGACCTGCCCATCTACGGTTCAATCGCCCGGCCACGGATAACGCCGGGCGAGGCGGGTCATGGCGGCGAGCGCCGCCGAGTGCGGCCGGCCGGCGGCGGTGACCAGCGAAATCGTGCGCGACACCTCGGGCTCGGTCACCGGCCGGGTCGCAATGCCGGGCAGGGCGGGCAGGAATTCCGGCATGATCGAACAGCCCATGCCGGCCAGCACCATGGCCTGGATCCAGTCCTCGCGCTCCGACGAATAGCGTACGTTGACCTGGTGCTGCTTGACCGCGCCGAGTGCTTCGAAATGATCGGAGAACTCACAATGGATGCGCTTCAGGTAATCGCGGCCGTCGAGCGTGCCGACCGGAACCGCGTTCATCCGCTCGAAGGCATGGCCCTTGGCGAAGGCGACCGTGTAGCGCTCCGTGTAAAGCGGAATTGCGTGCAGCCGGTCGGGCAGGTCGGGCAGGCCGATCAACCCGGCGTCGATCTCGCCTTCGAGCAGGTCGTCGACAAGCTCGCGCCCGGCCGCTTCGCGCAAGGCCAGTTCGAGCGCCGGCATGTCGTCGCGCAGGCGGGTGAGGAACCCGACCATCCGGTTCGGACCGATGGTCGACATGACGCCGAGCCGGATCGCAACATGCTCCTGGGATTTGAAGCCTTCCGCGTCCGCCCTGGCAGCCTCGCTCGAGGCATATATGGCTTCGATATGGGGCTTCATCAGCCGGCCGAGTTCGGTCAGGTGCGTCTGGTTGCGCTCGCGCCGGAACAGTTGGCCGCCGAATTCATCCTCGAGCTTCTTGATCGCCTTGGTCAACGACGGCTGTGCGACATTGCAGGACGCTGCCGCGCGGGTGAAGTTCAGGGTGTCGCAGACCGCGAGAAAATAGCGGACCTGATGCATTTCCATAGCTAGGGCCTATCAATGCGCATGGTTGTGGCGTTGGCGCGG
>JBPCWF010000197.1:0-14934 GCA_051009775.1 Hyphomicrobiales bacterium
GCACCACTTTCCGCGCAAATGCAGAGCTCAAGGCCCATGCCGCCGCGGCCGCCTCCGGCCTTCCGGCGCTCGCCGACGATTCCGGTCTGGCCGTCGATGGACTCGATGGCGACCCCGGCATCTATTCGGCCCGCTGGGCCGGGCCCGGCAAGGACTTCATGGTCGCAATGCGCAAGGTGGAAGACGGACTCGCCGCCAGCGGCGCGGACCCGGATACCGGCCGGGGCGCTCATTTCGTCTGCGCCCTGTGCCTCGCCTGGCCGGACGGCCACGCTGAGGTCTTCGAGGGCAGGGTTTTCGGTACGCTCGTGTGGCCGCCGCGCGGCGACAAGGGCTTCGGCTACGATCCGATCTTCGTGCCGGACGGCCATGGCGAGACCTTCGGTGAAATGGACCAGAGCCGCAAACACGCGATGTCGCATCGTGCCCGCGCCTTTGCCCTCCTCGTGGAGGCCTGCCTTGACGGTGATTGAGCGCGACCGCACCACCGGTGCAGGAACGGATGCCGTCGGCACACCGGATATCGGCTTCGGGATTTACGTCCACTGGCCGTTCTGCAAGGCCAAATGCCCCTATTGCGACTTCAATTCCCATGTCCGCCATGGCGGTTTGGATCAGGACCGGTTCGCCGCCGGCCTTGTGCGCGAGCTCGAAACCATGGCGGCGCGGACGCCGGGCCGCCGGGTGACCAGCGTTTTCTTCGGCGGCGGCACGCCGTCGCTGATGACGGCCGATACGGTGGAAACCGTGCTGTCCGCCATTGCCGCGCTGTGGCCGGTCGAACCGGACGCCGAAATCACGCTCGAGGCCAATCCGACCAGTGTCGAGGCGGCGAGGTTCCGGGACTATCGTGCCGCGGGCGTCAACCGGGTTTCGATCGGGGTCCAGTCGCTTGACGACCGGGCCCTGAAGTTCCTCGGTCGCCAGCACACCTCAGATGAGGCCATGGAGGCGGTGACCCTTGCGCGCGAAGTGTTCGCGCGGGTGTCGTTCGATCTGATCTACGGCCGTCCCGGTCAGACCGGGGCCGGCTGGCGCGACGAACTGGGCGCGGCACTGGCGCATGCGCCGGATCACCTTTCGCTCTATCAACTGACCATCGAGCCCGACACGACATTCGCCGCGCTGCACGAGGCGGGATCGCTCGCCATGCCGGACGACGACCATCTGGCCGCGCTCTATGACGGCACCGCAGAACTCTGCGCCGGTCGCGGCCTCACGGCCTATGAGGTCTCGAACTATGCGCTGGACGGCGCGGAGTCGCGGCACAACCTCGTCTACTGGCGCTATGGCGAATATGCCGGGGTCGGTCCCGGCGCCCATTCAAGGCTGGCCGAGGGCCGGGGCCGCACCGCGATCGAGACCGTGAAGCACCCGGAAACCTGGCTTGCGGCCGTCGCCGAACGGGGCGCGGGCCATGCCGGCGAACGTCGGCTCTCGCCCGAAGAATGCGCCGATGAAATGCTGCTGATGGGACTGCGCCTGAGCGAAGGGGTGGATCTCGACCGCTATGCCGTGATGGGCGGCCGCAGGCCCGGACAGCAAAAGCTGGCCGACCTTGCCGGTCTCGGACTGATCGAAGTCCGGGCAGGCGGACAGCACATCCATGCCACCGCTAAGGGGCGTCTGGTGCTGAACGCCGTTATTGCCGAACTCAGCTCCGATTAGGAGCCGGGAAACCGGCCGGGCGCGGTACTGACTTCCTTCGATCCGCCGCCGGTCACTTCCATGACCGCCAGGCCACGGTCGTTGAGCCCGTCGGCGCGGAACCGGAACAGCCCGTCGACACCGGCGAAGCCTTCCGGGTTGGTCAGTTGGGTCGGCGTGAACCGCTGGCCCTTGGGCTGCCGGGCCAGTGCGATCGCCAGGCTGACCGCGTCGTAGGACAGGCTGGCAATGCGCGGCGGCTCGCGGCCATAGGCGCTCTTGAAACGCTGCGAGAACTGCGACTTGGCCGACGGCGGCGGCCCCGCATACCATCCGCCGAGCACGGCCGGGATGGTGTTGACATCGGCTTCGTCCCAGAGCCCGGTGCCGATGAACTTGACGTTCGAGCTCGTGACGCCTTCCTGCGCCAGCGCCGCCCCGATGCTGCGCAGCAAGTTGCCGCCTTCGCCGATCAGCAGCGCCTGGACGTTGCGGTTCTGGTCGAGCACCGATTGGGCGATGTTCTTGGCCGGTGTCTGGATTGACTGTTCGTTACGCGCGTAGCGCTGGACCGCGACGACCTTGCCGCCCTTGCGCTTGGCCTCCGCCACCAGTGCCCGCTCGACCACCGCGCCATAGGGCGATTTCGGCACCAAAGCGGCAAAGTTCCGCCGGCCCGACGCAATCGCGTGATCGACCACCCGGGCGACTTCCTGATCGGGCAGGAAACTCAGGAGGTAGATGCCCTCCGTCGCGACATTGCGGTCCGTGGAAAACGCGATGACCGGCACATTGGCCGCTTTCGCCACCGGCGCCACGGCCTTGACCGAGCTTGAGAACAGCGGCCCGATGATCAGTTCCGCCCCTTCGTTGACCGCCGCCTGGGCCGCCGACTGAGCGCCGGCCGGCGTTCCCTTGGTGTCTTTCGTGGTCAGGATGATGCCCGCCTGTCCGGCTTCGAACACCGCGAGTTCGCCTGCCTCTTTCAGCGCCTTGGCAATGTCCGATGCCCCGCCATTCGCTGAAATCGGCAACAGCAGCGCGATCTTAGCGCCGCCTTGCGCGAGGGCCGCCACATCCTGTTGCGATACGCCTTTGTTGTCCTTGCCGTCGAACCAGTCGCCGACGCCGAGATTGAATCCGCCGCCACAAGCGGCAAGCGACAGACCCGCAAATACAAACAAACCGGCGCTCAACAGCCGGTTCGCGCGCACGAGCGGTTTCAGTCCAAAGGCAAATGCCTGTGACAGTCTCACGTTTAGGCCTCTATTTCGTT
The DNA here is from genome assembly GCA_051009775.1 of Hyphomicrobiales bacterium. Classification (GTDB taxonomy): domain Bacteria; phylum Pseudomonadota; class Alphaproteobacteria; order Rhizobiales; family JAJFHB01; genus JBPCWF01. Next base: position 2,924 of record JBPCWF010000197.1, read on the forward strand.
TCTCAATGATGAAGCCGAGCATTCGACTGGCGAAGGCCCGCCTCCTTCCGCCACACAGTCCCACTGTGTAAGGTAAACAATCTTTTGACGGATGTAAAAACCATTAGGCAGAGAACGTTAACGTTAACCGGGACCGGTTTATACCGGGTTTGCCTCAACGTTGCGTAAAAACGGCCACCGGGCGGCCGGAAGGCAAAGCAAGTCGTGCAGCATTCAAACGCCTATCTCCTTGAGGGCCAACGGGTTCCCGCGCCGCCGCTGGCGCCCGGCCTGTACGTTACCGCCACGCCGATCGGCAATCTGGCGGACATCACGATACGGGCGCTGCAAACGCTCGCCGCCGCCGACCTGATCCTGTGCGAAGACACGCGGGTGAGCCGCAAGCTGGTCCAGAAATATGGCATAGACGCGCCGCTCAAGCCGTATCACGATCACAACGCCGAGCGGGTCAGACCGGAAATCGTGAGCCGACTGGAAGATGGGGCGGCGGTCGTCCTGATCAGCGATGCGGGCACGCCGCTGGTCTCCGATCCGGGCTTCAAGCTGGTTCGCGAGGTCGCGGCGGCCGGCCTGCCGGTGATCGCGATACCCGGTCCGTCCGCGGCGCTGACCGGTCTCGCCGTGGCCGGTCTGCCGAGCGACCGGTTTCTTTTCGCCGGATTTCCTCCAGCCAAGCAGGGCCAGCGCAGCCGCTTTTTCCGCGAATTCGCCACCTGCCAGGCAACATTGATCTTTTTCGTATCGGCCCAGAAGCTTGGCGTCATTCTGGCGGAGCTGGCTGAAGTTCTCGGGGGCCGGGACGCGGTCGTGGCGCGCGAACTCACCAAGCTTCACGAAGAGGTGCTGCGCGGCGACCTGGCATCGCTGGCGCGCCAGATCGCGGACCGCTCGAGCCTGAAGGGCGAGGTCACGCTCCTGGTCGCCGGGCCCGGCCGGGGCGCCGTTGTCGATCAGGGCGCGCTGGACGAGCTGTTGTCGGCGGCGCTCGAACAGGAGAGTGTCCGGGATGCGGCCCGAAGCGTTGCGGAACAGCTCGGGCTCAGGCGGCAGCAGGTTTATCTGCGGGCCCTGGAGCTCTCAAAGGCCGGGCAGCGGGACGGTTGAGCGTGAACACGTCCCAAAGCCTCCACAAAAAGCGCAAGGCGCATGCCAGGGGCCGCTGGGCTGAGTTCGCCGCGGCGCTCCTGCTCAGCCTGAAGGGTTACCGCATCCTTGCCTGGCGGTTTCGCTGCCCCGTGGGTGAGGTCGATCTGATCGCGCGGCGCTTCGGCACCCTGGTCTTCGTCGAGGTCAAGACGCGCAGGGATGTTGTCGATGCCGCCTATGCGCTGTCGGCGCGCCAGCAGGCCCGCATCATCCGCGCAGCGCAGTACTGGAGCGCGCGCCATCCCGGCGCCGCACGGGGCGACTGGCGCTTCGATGTGGTCCTCGTCGGCGCCGCCATGTGGTGCCGCCACGTAAAACATGCCTTTACCGCCGACGCGGTTTTGGGGCAGTGAAGGTGCCGAACGGGAAAAACGAAAGTCCGTACAGATGAGCTTGAAAGTTGCGGTCCAGATGGACCCGATTGACACGATCGACATCAAGGGCGACTCGACCTTTGCCATCCTGCTCGAGGCGCAGGCGCGCGGCCATGAGGTTTTCTATTACCTGCCGCATGCCCTCAGCCTGCGCGACGGCAGGCTCTTTGCCTGGGGCGCGACGCTGAGCGTGCGCGATATCGAAGGCGATCACTTCGAGACCGCGGATCAGCGCGAGGAAGACCTGGGCGCCATGGACGTGGTGCTGATGCGCCAGGACCCGCCGTTCGACATGGGCTACATCACCATCACCCATATGCTCGAGCACATTCACCCGGGCACCCTGGTGGTCAACGACCCGATGCATGTCCGCAACGCGCCCGAAAAGCTGTTCGTGGCCGAGTTCCCGCAATTCATGCCGCCGACCCTGATCACCCGCGACCCGCAGCAGATCAAATCCTTCAGGGCCGAGTTCGGCGACATCATCATGAAGCCGCTCTACGGCAATGGCGGTGCCGGCGTTTTCCGCCTGTCCCAGGGCGACGAGAACCTGGCGTCCCTGATCGAGCTGTTCGAGCAGAACTTCCGCGAGCCCTTCATCGTGCAGCAATATCTCCCTGATGTGCGCGCCGGCGACAAACGCATCATCCTGGTCGACGGCGAGCCTGCCGGCATCATCAACCGTGTCCCGGCAATCGGCGAGAGCCGGTCCAACATGCATGTCGGCGGCCGGCCCGAGCCGATCGAGATGAGTGCGCGCGATGCCGAGATCTGCGAAGCGATCGGGCCGGAGCTCAAGGCGCGGGGCATGATCTTCGTCGGCATCGATGTCATCGGCGACTGGATGACCGAGATCAACGTCACCTCGCCGACCGGCATCCGCGAGGTCAAGCGGTTCGGCGGCAACGACATCGCGGCCCTGATCTGGGACGCGATCGAGGCCAAAAGGTAGGTGTGGAGATTGAGTCATGAGTGACAATTACGATGCCATCATCATCGGCGCCGGCATCATCGGCGCCGCGACCGCGTTCGAGCTTGCCAAAAGCGGCCGCCGGACCCTGAGCGTCGACAAGCTGCCGGCGGCCGGCTACGGCCCGACCAGCAACTCCTGCGCCATCATCCGGGTCCACTACTCGACATTCGACGGAACCGCCTTCGCCTATGAGGGTTATTTCTACTGGAAGGACTGGGCCCGGTATCTGGGCGCCGAAGACGAACGCGGGCTCGCCGCGTTCAATGAGTGCGGCTGCCTGGTCATGCAGACGGAGCACAACGGTCACCTCCAGCGCCATTGCGAGCTGGCCGACGCCCTGGAGATTCCCTATGAGGTCTGGGACCGGGCGCGCATCACCGAGAAACTCCCGGTCTACGACATGAAGCGCTACTGGCCGCCGAAACGCATGGACAACCAGGACTTCGGCGAACCGACCGGCGGCGAGGTCGAGAGCGCGGTGTTCTTCCCGACCGCCGGCTATATCTCCGACCCCCAGCTTGCGACCCACAATCTCCAGCGCGCGGCGGAAGCAAACGGGTCCGAGTTCGTGTTCGGCCGCGAAGTGGTCGAGATCCTCAAGGCGGACGGCCGCGTTTCGGGCGTGAAGCTCGACGACGGCACGGAGGTTTCCGCCCCAGTGATCATCAACGTGGCGGGGCCCCATTCCGCACAGATCAACGCCATGGCCGGCGCCGACGGCGACATGAAGATCACCACGCGGGCGCTCCGCCAGGAGGTCGTCCACGTGCCGTCTCCCGAAGGCTTCGATTTCGAACGGCTCGGCACGGTCGTCTCCGACAGCGATATCGGCTGCTACTGCCGGCCGGAGACCGGCAATCACATCCTGGTCGGCTCGGAGGACCCGGACTGCGACCCGCGCGAATTCATCGATGCCGACGGTTATAACCGCGAATTCACCGAACAGTGGACCCACCAGGCCCACCGCATGGGCCAGCGCATCCCTTCGCTCGGCATCCCCAACCAGACCCGCGGCGTGGTCGATCTCTACGACGTCACCGAGGACTGGATCCCGATCTACGACCGGTCCCGGGTGCCGGGCTTCTACATGGCGATCGGCAGTTCGGGCAATCAGTTCAAGAACGCGCCGGTGGCGGGCAGGATGATGGCGGCCCTGGTCGACTATTGCGAAGCCGGTAACGACCACGATGCCGCGCCGCTGCAGTTCCATCTCGACCAAATCGGCCGCTCGATCGATGTCGGTTTCTATTCGCGGCTGAGGGAGATCAATCCGGAGTCGAGCTTTTCGGTGCTGGGGTAGACCATCAGGGACGCCAAGATGCGCGGATCAAGTGCGCATGACGAATGTGGGTGTGGCGCGGATTATTCCTTCATCGCCATACGCGTGCTCGACACGCGTATCTGCGACCTCAAATCCCCAGATCCGAGCGCGGCTCGAACAGCGGTGCCGCGGCGGGCTCGGCCGCAATCAGCGCGGCGATGTCGTCACGTTCCAGGAAGCTGAACCGGCCATCGGTCCAGAACCGTTCGCCGTCGATCTCGACCGTGGCGTCGAACAGCGACCAGCAGATCTCGCCCGGCGCATAGTCGCCGCAGGCGTGAAAATGCAGGTAGCGCGGGCTGCCGAAGGAGATGCCGCCCCAACGCTCCAGGCCGCTCTCGGCAGGGCGGGGATAGAAGGTCTGCGGGTTGATGCCGACATGCCAGGAATGCACCAGATCCGGATCGATGCCGAAGGTCGCGCCGACGTGATCGTGCTGGGCGCGCGCGTTGCGGGCGCTTTCGCCATCGCCCTCGAAGCGCACGATCCGGCCGTTCTCGATCACCGCGAAGACCGGCGCTCCGAGTGCGACCTCCGATGGCGTATAGGTCCGCGAGCCGGTCGCCATCAGCCAGCGTGACAGCGCCACCCGGCCGTTCATGGTGGCGCAGGGGACCGGCCGGAAAGTTGTGACCGGAAACAGCCGGAGCGAAAAGTCATCCGCCTCGCCCTCCGCGCCCGGGCCTTCGAATGTGCCACAGGCATCGCTGCCGAGCGGGCAGGTGATGCGCCATGCGGATGCCCCGTCGAGTGCGGCTTCCAACCGGCGTTTGATCTCCTCCATCAGACCGTGCGGCAGAGCGCAGAAGCCTGATCCCAGAAACCCGCGGTCGAGCGCGTAGCACATGGTCTTGGTGCCGGCGCCGGCGATCTCCGCGAACCGCACCTGATCGCCGATCCGGCAGAAGAAGATCGTATGATCGGCATCCGCCATCGCCGTGCGGAGCTCTCGCGGAAAGGACTCCGGCCCGTCGATCAGCGGCGCCATGAAGGTCTCGACCCGGGCGCCCAGGGCCCGTGCCTTCTCCGCGACGAAGGTCGGCGCATGATCGTCGTAATAACCGTGGGCCGCATCCTCGCGCACGATCAGCACGCGGTCGCCCGGCGCCACGCCGACGCAGTTTTCGAGCAGGTTCAGGGCTCCGGCTTCGAGCGCATCGCACGTCGCCGGGTCTTCGCCCTGATCCAGATTCCCGTCGGCCCGCATCTCAGTTGTGCCACACCACCGGGAAGCTTGGATGATGCATCAAGGCACCTTCATCGAGCTCCACCTCGTGGAACGGCGGCGACGTCTTCCACGGCCTGACCGTGAAATAGGCGTCGTCACCGAGCCACCGGGTCGAGAAGCCGCGCCTCCGCGTCTTGAGATGGGTGGTCGGCGGCGCCCCGTGCAGGGTGCGCATGTGGAACACGATGCAGTCGCCCGGCTCCAGGTCCCAGGACAGGATGCGGTGCCGGTCGCGTTCCGCATCGATGTCGGGAATGGTCTCGAAGCCGTCGACGCCCGAGCCGTAGTTCTCATGGTTCTTGAACAGGCGCGGGTAATACATGGTGCCGGAGCGGTGCGAGCCCGCGACGAATTCCGGGCATGCCGACTGCGGCACCGGGTCGAGCGGCAGCCAGATCGAGCACAACTGGTCTCCGTCGACACCGTAATAGGGCAGATCGTGGTGCCAGGGGGTGACTTCCCTGGTGCCCGGTTCCTTGACCAGAACGTGCTCGTGATAGATGCGGGCGGCATCCGAGCGCATGAGCTGTCCGGCAATGGCACCGGCCGGCGAATGCTCGATGAAGTCGCGGTACTCGTCGATCCGCCGCCAGTTGCAGTAATCGTCGTAGAACCCGCCCGGCTCGCCTTCCGGCGTGTAATAGGTGCTGTCGGGACCGGGATCCGCGAAATTCCTGTCCAGACCCCGGGCCAGGCTGTCAAGCCAGTGCCGGTCGAACAACCCGCGCAGGCAGACCGCGCCGTCGCGATCGAAGGCGCCGATCTCTTCCACGCTCACCAGCATCTGCGCGCCGGCCTCTGTCACGGCCGGACCTCCGGCCCGCTACGGCCCCAGAACAGTTTGCGCACCTCTTCGGAGTTCGTCACGCCCGGCGTCTCGCTGTAGCACAGGACGGGCACGAGCCGCGGGCGCTCGCCGCTGACCTCGGTCACCCGGTGCAGCGTCTGCTGACCGCCGAAGATCAGGAGCGTACCCGGCGTGAACGGCAACTGACTGACGTCGTCGCGCGCGCCATCGAGCACCCGGTCGACGATCCGGTATTCGTCCGCCCGACCCCGGATCTGCGGCACATATTCGAACGCCCCGCCCTCTTCCGGCGGCTGCAGCATCAAGGTCACGGTGAACTCGGACTCGTCGAAATGCCAGCCATGCTGGCCGCCGTCGCGGAACACGTTGATCGAGCACGCCCCGAACGGGTCGGCGAAACGGTGCAGCACCGGCTTGCCCATGACGGCGGCGATAAAGTCCTTGAGCGGGTCCCAGTCATAGAGCCGCCTCAGGACACCGTCTTCGGGAACCAGATCATAGGCGACGGAGCCGACATAGGTGTGCTCCTGACGCCGTTTCGCATGGCCTTCCGGCAGGGTCCGGTCGTCGAGCTGCAGATAGGGGTTGTGCGTGCTGCGGCAGTAATAAGCCTTGTCGGCAATGCCGTTGGCCTCCTCCGCAAGGCGCTCGAGCGCTTCCGGGCGAACGAAGCCCGGCAGCATGCACAATCCGGTCTCCTCGAACTGTCGCTTGCTGTTGCGCGCGAATTCCGCGCCCTCGTCGGATGTCAGATCTTCGATCGGATAGCGTGCGAGGTCGATCATCCGGTCGGCGCGCATGAAGCCGCCGTCAAGCTGCGTCATAGAGAACCTCCCTGAACGGTCAAACGCCGGTTTCCGGCGTGCCTGTTCGGAGCAGCGTACTATTATACCGATTGTACACAAAGGGAATTCACATGGCGTAAGCATCCATGTTAGCATCCCACGCGCAGAATAATGCCGGTCAACGGCCGGCCGTGGGGTGATATACAGGCAAGGCTGACGTGCCGTTCGGGCACGGTGCTACCAGACAGCTAAGGAAAATATGCCTGCAAGGGCGAAGGGGAAGTCTAACATGTCCTACAAACCATTGGATCTTATGAAGAAAGAGCTGCTGACCGGCGCCATGTCGCGCCGCGAGTTCATGCAGCGCACCGCGGCGCTCGGCATATCGGCCGCGGCCGCGTCGAGCCTGATGCTGTCGTCCGGCGCCACCGCGGCAACGCCCAAGAAGGGCGGCCTGCTGCGCGTCGCGGGCGGCACCGGCGGGACCACCGACACACTCGATCCCGTAAAATACTTTTCCACCATGGATTACCAGCGCGGTTTCGCGACCTACAGTCCGCTGGTCGGCGTCGGTCGCAAGTCGGAACCCGTGCCGGCTCTGGCGGAATCCTGGGAGCCCAATGCCGACGCGACCCAGTGGGTGTTCAACCTCAGAAAGGGCGCGACCTGGAGCAACGGCAAGGACCTGACTCCGCAGGATGTGATCTACTCGCTGCAGCGTCATCTGGCGCCGAAGTCCGAATCGCCGGCCAAGCCGCTGCTTGAGCAGATCTCGGAGATGAAGGCGGAAGGTAAGACTGCGGTCCGCATGACCCTCAAGACCGCCAACGCGGATCTGCCGGTCCTGTTCTCGCAACCGCAGTTCACCATCACCCAGGACGGGGTCGACAAGTTCGACGAGGCGATCAGCATCGGCGCCTTCCTGGTGAAGAGCTTGAAGGTCGGCGTCCGCACCGAACTGGTACGCAACCCGGACTACTGGGGTGAGCCGGCCCATGTCGACGAGATCCAGCTCGACGTGGTGACGGACATCAACGCCCGAATGAACGCGGTGATGGCCGGCAAGTACGACATCGCCGAGGCGGTCGACAACAAGCTGATCGATCTGATCAAGAACGCGCCGGGCGTCGAGCTTGTGGCGTCGAAATCCTCGCAGCACACCAACCTGGCGATGATGTGCGACCGGGCGCCGACCGACAATCTGGACCTGCGCATGGCAATGAAATACCTGATCCCGCGCCAGAAGATCGTCGACAACGTGTTCAAGGGTTACGGCCACGTCGGCAACGATCATCAGGTGGCGCCGACCGATCCGTTCTACTGCGCCGACATTCCGCAGCGCGAATACGATGTCGACAAGGCCAAGTTCCATCTCAAGAAGGCCGGCATGGAGGGGATAACGATCGACCTGCACACCTCCGACCAGGCGACCAACAACTCCGAAGCGATCGCGCTCCTGTGCAAGGAAGGCGCCAAGCCTGGGGGCCTGAACTACAACGTGGTCGTGGTTCCGCCGGGCTCCTACTGGACCACCGCCTGGATGCAGCAGCCTATCGTGGTGTCCGGCTGGAACGCACGGCCGACCGCGGACCTCATGCTGTCCATCGCCAACAAGTCGGACGGCGGGTGGAACGAGACCCAGTGGAAGAACGAGCGTTTCGACAAGCTGCTTGCCGAGGCACGCGGCGAGCTCGACACCGCCAAGCGCAAGGAGATGTATTGCGAGATGCAGCGCATGCTGCATGACGACGGCGGTGTCGGCATGATGGCCTTCTACGATCTGATCGACGCCCGGCGCGGCAATGTCCGCGGTTTCGACCCGCATCCGGCGGGCATGGGCCGCAACGCGTTCTTCTCGACAGAGGTGTGGCTCGACGCCTGAGGCAGCACAAGACATGGGGACGGTTCGGGACGGGGCGTTTGCCGGCCGGTCAGTTCGACGTGCCGGTGAACGCTGCCCTCGGGCCGCGGCCATTGCGGATCTCGTGAACCCATGCTGACCCTCGTGGCCCGCCGCCTGGCTCTCGGCCTCCTCGTCATGCTGGTCGTCTCGGTGATGGTCTTCGCCGCGACCGAGCTCCTGCCGGGCGATGTCGCCCGCGCGGTGCTCGGACAGGGCGCCACCGAGGAGGCGATGGCCAACATCCGTCAGCGCCTCGGGCTCGATCAGCCCGCCTATATCCGCTATTTCCAGTGGCTCGGTCAGCTCATGACCGGAAATCTCGGCGAATCGCTCGCCTCTGGCCGCCAGATCTCCGACGTGATCGGCGACCGGTTCTGGAACACCATGTTTCTGGCCTCCATGTCGGCGCTGATCGCCGTGCCGCTCGCGGTCGCGCTCGGTCTGATCGCCGCCATCTGGGCCGAATCCGCCATCGACCGGACGATCTCGATCGCCACGCTCTGCTTCGTCTCGGTGCCGGAGTTCTTCATCGCGGCCGTCCTGGTGTTCATTCTGGCGGTGCAGCTCCAGTGGCTGCCGCCGCTGGCCTATGTCGACAGCAATGCCAGCTTCTTTGAGAAGATCGAGGCCCTGGCCCTGCCGATCGCAACCCTTACGTTCGCGGTCCTGGCCCAGATGACCCGCATGACCCGGACCGCGGTGCTCAATGTCCTGTCCTCGCCCTATATCGAGCAGGCCATACTCAAGGGCGCATCCCGCTTCCGCATCATCCTGCGTCACGCCCTGCCGAACGCGCTGTCGCCGATCATCAACGTGATCGCCCTCAACCTGGCCTATCTGATCAGCGGCGTGGTGGTCACCGAATCCGTGTTCAACTATCCGGGCCTTGCGCTCCAGATGGTCGAGAGCGTGGCCTACCGGGACATCCCGGTGGTGCAGACCATCGGCATGATCTTCTGCGCCACCTATGTCGGACTCAACCTGTTTGCCGATATTCTCGCGATCATCGCCAATCCGCGCCTGAGGCATCCGAAATGACCGATGGTGTCGGCCGGGTACCGGAGGGCGCAGGCGAGCGCGCGGCGCATAAGTTCCAGATGACCGCGGTCGGCGTGGTCGGGCTTTCGATCGTCGGGTTCTGGACGCTTGTCGCCCTGTTCGGCCCGCTGTTCGCGCCCCATGCGGAGTCGGACATCATCACCAGCACGAGCTTCGCCCCGGTCGGCCAGTTCGGCCTGTTCGGCACCGATTATCTCGGCCGTGACGTGCTGTCGCGCATCCTCTACGGCGCGCGCATGACCATGGGGCTGGCGCTGATCACCACCGTGATCTCATTCACCCTCGGGTCTTCCCTGGGCTTCATGGCGGCCTCGCTCGGCGGCTGGACCGACAATGTCATGAGCCGGATCAACGATGCGGTCATGGCGTTTCCCTCGATCATTCTGGCGCTCATCGTGATCACCGCGCTCGGCTCCTCCCTGCCGATCGTGGTGCTGACCGTCGCCATCATCGATGCGACCCGCGTGTTCCGTCTCGCTCGGGCGCTCGCCATGGACGTCTCGGTGATGGACTTCGTCGACGTCGCCCGCGCCCGCGGCGAGAGCGTGTGGTGGATCACCCTGCGTGAGATCCTGCCCAATACGCTGGCCCCGCTGGCGGCCGAGTTCGGTGTCCGCTTCACCTTCGCCATTCTGTTCATCAGCGCCTTGAGCTTCCTGGGGCTCGGCGTCCAGCCGCCGGCCGCCGACTGGGGCGTGATGGTGCGGGAAAACCGGCTCGCCATATCGATCGGCGCGGCGTCCGCCCTGATGCCGGCGGCCTGCATCGCGTCGCTCACCATCGGCGTCAATCTGATCGTCGACTGGTATCTGAGGTGTGTCGGCGGGCGCGCGGCGGAAGAGATGCTCAAGTGAGCGTGCTTCTGGAGGTCACCGACCTGTGCATCGAGGGGCGTCCGCCCGGCGGCTATTACGCGCCGATCGTCAAGGGCGTCAGCCTGACGGTCGAACGCGGCGAGGTTCTGGCCATCATCGGCGAATCCGGCTCCGGCAAGACCACGACCGCGCTGGCTGCGCTCGGCTATGCCCGGCCCGGTTGCCGGATCGCATCCGGCACCGTGGTGCTTGACGGCACCGATGTGACGAAGCTTTCGGCCGCGGAGCGCCGGGACCTCAGGGGCCGCAAGGTCGCCTATGTGGCCCAGAGCGCCGCCGCCGCCTTCAATCCGGCCCTGCGTATCGGCGACCAGGTGACGGAAGCCGCCCAGATCCACAACCTCATGTCGCGGTCGGAGGCGACCGAAAGGGCGGTCGATCTCTACCGCCGCCTGGATCTGCCCGCGCCGGATCAGATCGGCAAACGCTATCCGCACCAGGTCTCGGGCGGCCAGTTGCAACGCCTCATGGCGGCCATGGCGCTGTCGTGCGGGCCTGAGCTTCTGGTGCTCGATGAGCCGACCACCGCGCTCGACGTGACCACCCAGATCGAAGTGCTGACCGCGTTCAAGGACATCATCCGCGACCAGCATATGGCCGCGATCTACGTCACCCACGACCTCGCCGTCGTGGCGCAGATCGCGGACCGCATCGTCGTCATGTATGACGGCGAGATCGTCGAGCGCGGCGCGACCGAAGACATCCTTCACCGCCCGCAGCACGACTACACCAAGACCCTGATGGCGGCGGTCCGTCCGCCGCCGCATCTCGTCACCTCGGAGGATGAAGCCGCGGAGCGTGAGCGCGACCCGCCGGTCATGGAGGTCAAGGGCCTGACCGCCGGCTATGGCCGGATCGCCAAGATGGTCGTGCTGCGCGACGTCAATATCGCGATCGAGCGCGGCAAGGTTGTCGGCATCATCGGCGAGTCCGGCTGCGGCAAGAGCACGCTCGCCCGCGTCATGGCGGGGCTGCTGCCGCAGATGGACGGCGAGATCCTGCACAATGGCACGGCGCTGCCGCCGGCCGCGCGCAACCGCGACAAGCGCGATCTCCAGCGCATTCAGATCGTGTTTCAGATGCCCGACGTGGCGATCAACCCGGCCCACCGGGTGCGTGATGTGCTCGGCCGTCCACTGCAGCATTTCCTGGGGCTCGACGCCGAAGCGCGCAGGGCGCGTGTTGCCGAACTGCTTGAGATGGTCGAGTTGCCGGCCGAGTTCGAATCCCGCTTTCCGGGCGAGCTTTCCGGCGGCCAGAAACAGCGGGTCAATCTGGCCCGCGCACTCGCCGCCGAGCCGGACATCATCCTGTGCGACGAGGTCACCTCGGCGCTCGACACCGTGGTCGGGGCGGCGATCATGGCCCTGCTCAAGGATCTGGAAGCGCGGCTCGGAATTGCCAATGTGTTCATCAGCCACGACCTCTCGACCGTTGCCTCCTTCGCCGACCGCATCGTCGTGCTCTATGCCGGGCGGGTGGCCGAACAGGGCCCGACGGAAAGGGTGCTCTCGCCGCCCTATCATCCCTATACCCGGC
>JBPCWF010000198.1:0-8208 GCA_051009775.1 Hyphomicrobiales bacterium
TGCTCGCTCGACGGCGCCTCCAACGAGAGCTATCGGCAGTATCGCGTGCGCGGCAATTTCGACCGGGTCATCGGCAACATCCGTAAAATCAATGCCTACAAGAAGCAGTACGGCTCCGATCGGCCGGGCCTGACCTGGCAGTTCGTGGTGTTCGGCCATAATGAGCACGAAATCACCCGGGCGCGGGAAATGGCCGATGAACTCGGCATGGAGTTCCATCTGAAACTCAATTGGGACGACAGCTTCTCGCCGGTCAGGAACAAGGACCTGGTGCGCCGGGAAATCGAGGCCGGCGTCGCGTCGCGCGACGAGTACAAGGAAAAATACGGCAGCCAGTACACCCAGTATATCTGCCACCAGCTGTGGGACTGGCCGCAGGTTAACTGGAACGGCGACATCCTGGGTTGCTGCCGCAACAATTGGGGTAGTTTCGGAGGAAACGCCTTCAGGGACGGACTGGGGGAGGGTCTGAACAATGAACAAATGCGCTACGCGCGCGACATGCTGCGCGGCCGCCAGGAGCCTCGCGACGACATTCCGTGCACGACCTGCCGGATATACAAGAACATGCGCGCGGCCGGTCAGGTGCTGGAGCGCGAGGACACGTGACGGGCGGTGTCGCGTAACCTCTGAGAACTCAGTCGCATCCCAATGGAACGCGATGTGTCGTGTGCGGCGGGCACGGTCGGCGGCTGCCTTTTCATATGGTGGGCACCGCGATAGTCTTGCGCGCGCGCCGGGGCTGTATTAGAGCCTGTGGTCTGATCGGGAGGGCAGCACGTCGCAGCTCGTAACAAAACAACACGGAAACGTGACACAACCGAAAACAACATCGGGCAAAGGTGATTTGCTGCGGGTCGAGGACCTGCGCCTTGCATTCGACATCCACGGCAGCGCCCTGGAGGTCGTGAAGGGCGTCAGCTTCCGCATCAAGCCGGGCAGCGTGGTTGCCCTTGTCGGCGAGTCCGGCTCGGGCAAGTCGGTGATTTCCCAGGCGATCATGGGCATCCTGCCGAACTCCGCCTCGATCACCGGGGGCAGCATAACCTTCCGCGACCCGGAACAGGCGAATGCCGCGGTGGATATCGCCCAGCTCAGGCCCGACAGCGAAGACATGCGCAGTCTGCGCGGCGGCCGCATATCGATGATCTTCCAGGAGCCGATGACGTCGCTGTCGCCGCTGCATACGGTGGGCGACCAGGTCGAGGAAGCGCTGATGCTGCATCAGGAGGTCGAGCCCGGCCAGGCGCGGGAACGGACCGAAGAGATGCTGCAGATGGTCGGTTTTCCCGATCCGGCGCGCGCCTACAACATGTACTCGTTCGAGCTGTCCGGCGGCCTGCGCCAGCGCGCGATGATCGCCATGGCGCTGATCTGCCGTCCGGCGCTCCTGATCGCCGACGAGCCGACCACCGCGCTCGACGTCACCGTCCAGGCGCAGATCCTGAAGCTCCTGAAGGACCTTCAGGAAAAGCTCGGCATGGCGGTGCTCCTGATCACGCATGATCTGGGGGTGGTCGCCAACATGGCCGACGAGGTGGTGGTCATCTATCACGGCCAGCTCATGGAGGCCGGCAACGTCAAGGACATCTTCAACGCCCCCGGCCACGACTATCTGAGAGCGCTGTTGAAGGCGGTGCCGCATTTCGACATGCGCGAAGGCGAGCGGTTGGTTCCCCTGCGCGAGGTCGAGTTCGAGATCGGCCCGCTGCTCGGCAAGGATGAGGCCAAGGGGCGATCCCAGGGTACGGAGGCGCTCCTCAGCGTCAAGGACCTGACCAAGTCCTTCTCGATCCGCAAAGGCAGCTTCTTCGGCCCGCGCACGGAAACTGAGGTCAAGGCGGTCGATGCGGTCAGCTTCGACATCGCGCGCGGCGAGTGCCTCGGTTTGGTCGGCGAGAGCGGCTGCGGCAAGACCACGGTGAGCAAGATGCTGATGCGCGCGGTCACGCCGAACTCGGGCGCGATCTCGTTCAATGACGGCAACCGTAACGTCGACCTGCTCGGCCTTGAGGGCGACGAGCTCAAGAAATTCCGCAAAACCATCCAGATGGTTTTCCAGGATCCGTTCAGCTCGCTCAGCCCGCGCATGACCGTCTTGAACATTCTGCGCGAACCGCTGATCATCCACGAGGTCGGAGACGAGGCGACGCAGAGCGACATGGTGGCCGAACTGATGCGTCTGGTCGGGCTCGACCCGCGGTTCCTAAACCGCTATCCGCACAGCTTTTCCGGCGGCCAGCGCCAGCGGATCGGCATTGCCCGCGCGCTGGCCCTGAGCCCGGAGCTCTTGATCTGCGACGAGCCCGTGTCGGCGCTCGACGTCTCGGTCCAGGCCCAGATCCTCAACCTGCTCAAGGACCTGCAGAAGGAACTCGGCCTGACCTATCTGTTCATCTCGCACAATCTGGCGGTGGTCGATTACGTCGCCGACCGGATCGCGGTCATGTGCCGGGGACAGCTTGTGGAAGTGGCGCCGCGCGAAGCGCTGTTCAAGCGGCCGGTGCATTCCTACACGCGTGCTCTTCTGAAGGCCGTGCCCTATGCCGATCTGGAGCGTCCGCTCGACCTCAATTCGGTCGAGCTCAAGGGCGCGTCCGACATGAACGGCTGGGACCCGTGCTTCCAGCATCAAGACGGCGACGCCTGCGGGCTGCAGCATATCGAACTCGAGGACGGCCATATCGTTCTCGCCAAGTCCAATGCGGATCTCAAGGAGTTGAGACCATGAACAGGAAAATTCTCGCCGCCGCCGCGTTCGCCGCGGCGGTGCTCGGCTTCGGACAGGGGGCAGATGCCGGTCAGTGGGTCGAGGTCCCGTCGCTCAAGGGCGATGTGGAGGCGGGCAAACTGCCGGCGGTCGCCGACCGGGTGCCGGAAAACCCGCGGATCATCGATCTGGCCAAGCTCGGCCGCAAGACCGGCCGCCATGGTGGGCGCATCCGCATGCTCATGGGCAAGCAGAAGGACGTCAAGATGATGACGGTCTACGGCTATGCCCGGCTGGTCGGGTTCAACGAAAAGTTCGAGCTCGTGCCCGACCTCCTGGAGAGCTACGAGGTCGAGGACGGCCGCATCTTTACCTTCCACCTCAGGCCCGGACACAAATGGTCGGACGGCGAGCCGTTCACAACGGATGACTTCCGCTATTACTGGGAGGACGTGGCGAACAACGAAGAGCTGTCCAGGGGTGGGCCGCCACGCCAGATGCTGGTCGACGGCAAACCGCCCGAGGTCGAGTATCTCGACAAGACAACGGTCCGCTTTACGTGGCAGTCGCCCAATCCGGAATTCCTGCCCGCGCTTGCCGCTGCCAGCCCGCTGTTCATCTACAAGCCCAAGCATTATCTCAAGCAGTTCCATCCGAAATATCAGGATGCCGCCAAGCTCGAGGAGATGGTCAAGACGTCGAAACTGCGCGGCTGGACGTCTCTGCATTTCCGCCGCGGCCGGCAGTACCGGCCGGAGAACCCGGACATGCCGACATTGCAGCCGTGGCACAATACGACCAAACCGCCGGCTCAGCGGTTCGTGTTCGCGCGCAATCCGTTCTTCCACCGCGTCGATGCCAAAGGGCATCAATTGCCGTATCTGGACGAGATCGTGCTTTACATGGGGTCGACCTCGCTGATCCCGGCCAAGACCGGCGCGGGCGAGACCGACCTGCAGGCGCGCTACATCCGGTTCGACAATTTCACCTTCCTCAAACAAGCCGAGGAGCGAAACGACATCAAGGTCCATTTGTGGCGCACGGCCAAGGGCTCGCAGGTCGCGCTGTTCCCGAATCTCAATACGGAAGAACCGGCATGGCGCAAGCTGATGCGCGATGTGCGCTTCCGGCGAGCTCTGTCGCTCGGGATCGATCGCGAAGAGATCAATGAAGTGATCTATTACGGGCTGGCGCGCGTCAGCGCCGACACGATCCTGCCGGACAGTCCGCTGTACAACCAGAAATACCAGGATGCCTGGTCGGCGTTCGATCCGGGCAAGGCCAACGCCCTGCTCGACGATATGGGGATGACCGAGCGCAACAGCGAAGGCGTGCGGCTGATGCCGAACGGCGAGCCGCTCGAGATCATCGTGACCACCGCCGGCGAAAGCACGGAAGAGACCGATGTCCTCGAACTGATCCGCGACACGTGGAAGAAGATCGGCGTCAAGCTCTTCACCCAGTCGTCGCAGCGCGAAGTGTTCCGCAACCGGGTCTTTTCGGGCTCGTCGCACATGGCGATATGGTCGGGACTGTCGAATGCCGTGCCGACGCCGGAAATGAGCCCGTGGGAGCTTGCGCCGACAACCCAGCAGCAGCTCCAGTGGCCGATGTGGGGGCAGCATTTCGAGTCCGGCGGCAAGGCCGGGATGGAGATCGATGCGGAGGTGCCCAAACAACTCCTCGGCCTGTTCAAGGAGTGGCAGCGCGCGAAATCGAAGGAGGAGCAGGCCGGGGTCTGGAAAAAGATGCTCGGCATATATTGCGAGCAGGTGTTCTCGATCGGCATCGTCAACGGCACGCGCCAGCCGGTGGTCGTGTCCAACACGCTGCGCAACGTGCCCGAGGAGGGAATCTACAATTGGGACCCGGGATCCTACTTCGGGGTATACTTGCTCGACACCGTCTGGCACAGCGGCAAGTGAGCTGAGAACCGGCACCTGTCATGTTGGGATACATCCTCTACCGCGTACTGATCATGATCCCGACGCTGTTGGTCATCAGCGCAATGGTGTTCATGATCATCGAGCTGCCGCCCGGTGACTTCCTGGAAAGCTGGATCGCCGAGCTGCAGACCAAGGGCGAGACCGTCGACCCGCAGCACGTCGAGTTCCTGCGCCAGGAGTACGGTTTCGACAAGCCTCTGATCGAAAGATACTTTCTCTGGGTCTGGGGCATGTTTCAGGGCGACTTCGGATACTCGTTCGAGTATCAGCTTCCGGTCTCCGAGGTGGTCGGCGACCGGCTTTACCTGACCATTCTCCTGTCTTTCACGACGATCATCTTCACCTGGGTGATGGCGTTTCCGATCGGCATCTACTCCGCGACCCATCAGTACAGCTGGAGCGATTACGGCCTGACCTTCGTCGGGTTGATCGGCCTGGCGACGCCGAACTATCTCTTGGCCCTGATCATGCTCTACCTGGCGAATGTGTATTTCGGGCTTTCGATCGGCGGTCTGATGGACCAGGAGTTCGAACAGCAGCCCATGAGCTGGCCGAAATTCGTGTCCATCCTGGAGCACCTGGTGATCCCGGTGGTCGTGATCGGAACCGCCGGCACCGCCGGCATGATCCGCCGCCTGCGCGCCAACCTGCTGGACGAACTGCAGAAGCAATATGTCATCACCGCGCGCGCCAAGGGCCTCCATCCGTTCAAGGCACTGGTCAAATATCCCCTGCGCATGTCGCTCAACTTTTTCATTTCGGATATCGGCAGCTACCTGCCGGCGGTGATCTCCGGCGCCGAAATCGTGGCGATCGTTCTGTCACTGCCGACAACCGGACCGATGCTGCTTGACGCGCTCATCACGCAGGACATGTATCTTGCCGGGTCGTTCCTCATGTTCCTGGCGCTGCTCACGGTCGTCGGCGTGCTGATCTCCGATATTCTGCTGGCGTTTCTTGATCCGAGGATCAGGCTGCAAGGCGGGGTGACGAAATGAGCAAGGAACCTTTGCCGCCGCCGGGCGCGCAGCTGGACCACTACGTGTCGCCCGAAACGTTCGATCCCAAATCGATCGAGCGCCTGACCGCCGCGCAGGAAAAGGTCTATCTGGCGTCGCAGTGGAAACTCATGTGGTGGAAGTTCAAGCGCCACAAAGTCGCCGTCGCATCGGGCATCTTCCTGTTGCTGCTCTACTCGACCATTCTTGTTTCGGAGATCATCGCCCCCTACGGGCTCGATACCCGGCACAGCAAGTACAAGTTCGTTCCTCCGCAGGGCATCCATCTGTTTCACGACGGCGAGTTTGTCGGTCCGTTCGTGTATGGCGTCACGCGTTCCGCTGACCCCAAGGACCTCAGACCGATCTACACCCGCGACGAGAGCAAGGTCCATAAGCTGCAGTATTTCTGCAGGGGTGACGCCTACAAGTTCTGGGGTGCGTTCGACTGGGATCTTCACCTGTTCTGCGTGCCGGAAGGCAGCCGTGCACCGTTGTTTCTGCTGGGCACCGACCACCTGACCCGCGATATGTTCTCCAGGATCGTCTACGGCGCGCGGATTTCTCTGACCGTCGGCATCATTGCGATTGCCATCAGCTTTACCCTCGGCATCGTGATCGGCGGTATTGCGGGATATTTCGGCGGCGTGATCGACCTTGTCGTGCAGAGGATCATAGAGGTCCTTCAGTCCGTGCCGACCATACCTCTGTTGCTGGCTTTGGCGGCTGTTATCCCGACAAAATGGAGCCCGGTCTGGGTTTATTTCGGCATAACCCTGATTCTTGCGCTGATCGACTGGACCGGTCTGGCACGTGCGGTGCGGTCGAAACTGCTGGCGCTCAGGGAAGAGGACTATGTGCTGGCCGCCCAGCTTATGGGCGCCGGAACGTCCCGAATTATCGGCCATCATATGGTCCCCGGATTCGCCAGCCACCTGATCGCGAGCGCCTCGATATCGATCCCGATGATGATCCTGAGCGAGACCGCACTCAGTTTCCTCGGCCTCGGGCTCAGGCCGCCGATCACGAGCTGGGGCGTGCTGCTTAAGGAAGCGCAGGACATCAATGTGGTGGCAATCTACCCCTGGCTCCTCCTGCCGGTGGTGCCGGTGATCCTGGTCATCCTCGCATTCAATTTCCTCGGTGATGGCCTGCGCGACGCGGCGGACCCGTACAAGTAGTCCGTGCCCGGCGCGCCGACGCAGATCTCTCGTTGATTGAAATCAAGGACCCGGTCTTTTCTCCGGCTGCACATTATCGCGGGTGAGGACCAATCCGGGTATGTGGTGGCGAGGAGTGAGAGCATGAAAGTCATAGCAACAGGTCTGATCGCCTTGCTGGTACTGGTATCGGTGTGGATATCGGTCGCGGCCGGGGCGGAGAGCTGCCCGATGACGTATGAGACCTTCGAATCCGCCGTAGCGCATATCGATCTGGACGAATGCCCGGATGCAGTAATGCGTGAGAGATCGTTCTGCCGGGTGTCTGCCGGCGGGGAAAAGCTCCATCTGTTCTATTTCGACAATGACGGCGAACAGTGTCTTCTGAAGGTCGAGTCCTTTGAGGAGGACGCCTTTTCCCTGACCCTCAAGCCACGATGACGCGACCTTGATCTTGCAGTTCAGGTGATACAACCGCTGCCCAGGTGCAAGACTTTGTTAACCATTGGTTTCTTTGTCTGACGTATGATGTGTGGCATAGTCCGGCCGCGTGAGGGCCGGTTTACAGGGCTCTTCGGGGCGGAGCGTGTTTGCAGTTAGTTGGTGAGGAGGTCGCGCGCGTGATACACCGCTTGGAACATGCCCGCATTCTCATGTACAGCCATGACACTTTCGGGCTCGGCCACCTGCGCCGCTGCCGCGCCATCGCCCATGCGCTGGTCGAAAGGTTCAAGGGGCTCTACGTCCTGATCATTTCCGGCTCCCAGATCGCCGGCACGTTCGATTTCCGCGCCCGGGTCGACTTCGTCAAGATCCCGAGCGTAATCAAGCTCTACAACGGGCAGTACACGTCGATCGACGAGCTGATTGATCTGCAGGACACGCTGGCGATCCGCAAGGCGATCATCCGCAACACTGCGCTGGCCTTCGATCCGGACATCCTCATCGTCGACAAGGAGCCGCTCGGGCTCAAAGGCGAGGTCGAAGAGACGCTGGCCGAACTCAATGCCCGCGGCACGACGCTGGTGCTCGGACTGCGCGACGTCATGGACGCGCCCGACCGGCTCAAGCGCGAGTGGCGCAGCCGGGACGTGCTTGGCAAGATCGAGGAATATTACGACGAGGTCTGGGTCTACGGCACGCGCGACTTCTGGGACCCGCTGACCGGGCTGGAGCCGCGCGACGCGGTCCGCGCCAAGACCATGTTCACCGGGTTTCTGAGACGCCACCTGCCCGCCGTGCAGTATCGCTCGACGATGCTGTTCACCAACCCGCATATTCTGGTCACCGCCGGCGGCGGCGGCGACGGCGAGGCGCTCATGGACTGGGTGCTGAGCGCCTATGAGCGAGACAAGTCCCTGCCGCATCCGGCCGTCCTGGTGCTGGGGCCATTC
>JBPCWF010000199.1:0-4165 GCA_051009775.1 Hyphomicrobiales bacterium
CGAAACGTGCAGCCGCTGTTCGCCGATCTGGCGTCGGGCGGCTTCGCGGTGTGCCACAACGGCAATCTGACCAATGCGCTCACCCTGCGCGAGCAACTGGTGCAGCAGGGCGCGATCTGCCAGTCGACCTCGGATACGGAAGTCATTCTGCATCTGGTCGCACAGAGTCGGCAGCCGCGTTTCGTCGACAAGTTCATCGACGCGCTTCGGATGATCGAGGGCGCCTATTCCCTGGTCGCCCTGACCAACAAGAAGCTGATCGGCGCGCGCGATCCCCTGGGCATCCGCCCGCTGGTTCTGGGCGAGCTCGACGGCTCGTTCATCCTGGCGTCTGAAACCTGCGCGCTCGACATCATCGGCGCCAAGTTCATCCGCGAGATCGAGAACGGCGAGATCGTCGTCATCACCGAGGACGGCATTAAGAGCCTGCATCCGTTCCCGAAACGGGCGCCGCGCCCTTGCGTGTTCGAGTATGTCTACTTCTCCCGGCCAGACAGCATCGTCGGCGGGCGCAGCGTCTACGAGGTGCGCAAGGAAATGGGCCGGCAGCTCGCCCGCGAGGCGCCGGACGACGCGGACGTGGTCATCCCGGTGCCGGACTCGGGCGTGCCCGCGGCAATCGGCTATGCCCAGGCGTCGGGCATTCCCTACGAACTCGGCATCATCCGCAACCACTATGTCGGCCGCACCTTCATCGAGCCGACCCAGCAGATCCGGGCACTCGGGGTCAAGCTCAAGCACAGCGCGAACCGCATGGCGATCAACGGCAGGCGCATCGTGCTGGTCGACGACAGCATCGTGCGCGGCACCACGTCGGTTAAGATCGTACAGATGATGTATGACGCCGGTGCGCGCGAGGTCCATATGCGGGTCGCGAGCCCTCCGATCACCCATCCGGACTTCTACGGCATCGACACGCCTGACCAGCGCAAGCTGCTTGCGGCGACCCACAGTCTGGAGGAGATGCGCGACTATATCGGCGTGACTTCGCTCGCCTTCCTCTCCGTCGACGGGCTCTACCGGGCGATGGGGCAGGACGGCCGCGATCCGGTCAATCCGCAATTCACCGATCACTGCTTCACCGGCGACTACCCGACGGCGCTCACCGACAAGCACGGCAAGTCGGCGCCGCGCCAGCTTTCGCTGCTGGCCGAGACCGGCTGACCGGCGCCGCGTCACGGAGAGCCATGTCCGAACGCCTCAAAGACAGACTGGCGGTCATCACCGGCGCTTCGCGCGGCATCGGGCGGGAGATCGCGCGCGTGTTCGCCCGCGAAGGCGCCCATGTGCTGCTTCTGGCCCGGACCGTCGGCGGGCTCGAAGAGGTCGACGACGAGATCCGGTCCTCGGGCGGCTCGGCGACCCTGGTGCCGGTCGACATCACGGATTTCGAGGCGATCGACAGGCTCGGCGCCAGCATCCACGAGCGCTGGGGCAAGCTCGACATCCTGATCGGCAATGCCGGCCTGCTTGGCCAGCTCTCGCCGCTCGGTCACATCGAGCCCAAGACCTGGGAAGATGTCATGGCCGTGAATGTCACCGCGAACTGGCGCCTCATTCGTTCGCTCGATCCGCTGCTGCACCAGTCCGATGCCGGCCGCGCGGTGTTCGTCACCTCCAGGGCCGCGACCACGTGCCGGCCGTTCTGGGGGGTCTATTCGGTCTCGAAAGCGGCACTGGATGCGATGGTCAAGACCTATGCGGGCGAGGTCGAGAGCTCCTCGGTGCGGGCCAACCTGTTCAACCCCGGCCCGGTGCGCACGGCAATGCGGGCCCAGGCCATGCCCGGCGAGGATCCGGCCACCCTGCCCGCTCCGCAAGACGTCGCCGAAGCGTTCATCGCGCTTGCCGAGCCCGCCTGCGAGGCCAACGGCATGGTGTACGATTTCCCGTCGGGGCAGTTCGTCGAACGTTAGAGCTCGAGCGTCAGAGCGTCGAGCGGCCACCGCTATCACCGAACATGGGGCTGGCGTCGGCGGCATCGAGCCACCATCTTCTGATCACGAACAGCCGGCCCTCACCGACCGAACCGATATCGGTTTCGACCGCGTCCAGATGCGGCCCGCCCACGACCGAAGCATCGGTGCTGAAGGTGCATCTGATCCACCGTAAACGGCCGGCTTCGCCGCCGGCCTGCAAACGGTAGGTGATGTGAACCGCATGCCGCGTGGGCTCGTGCTCGACGGTCAGAATATCCGCCGGCGCCTCATCCTGGTGCAGCGCCGGGACGACCCTGGCGCACATATCGGCATGCTTGTCCGCCGCGCTGTCGCATGCGGCCATCAGCTGTATGGCGAGGAGAACTGCACATGCCCGCAGAAAGCTCAGGCGCGCAGACCTCTGGCTGGACCGAACCCCTGTCATGCCAAATGGACTACCGCATTGACGGCGCCAAGTGAATACGCACGAACCGCCGAGTGGTGCGTGAGCGAATGATTCCCCCACAGCTGTTGCGATAAGGACACATACGCGTCTTAACACGATGTCAGGCAAATCCTGAGGGTCACCGGCTCAGGATCTGGACGTGCGATCCTTCGCATACGGATTCTTGCCCTGGCGCAGTTGCATGCGCACCGGCGAACCCCAGATATCGAAGTCTTCCCGCAAGCTATTGATAAGATAACGCGAATAGGCCTCCGGTAACTCCCGGGCACGGGAGCAGAAGGCAATGAATGTGGGCGGCCGGCTCTTGGCCTGGGTGATGTAGCGCAGCTTGATCCGCCGCCCCTTGGCGGCCGGCGGCGGATGGCGCTCGAGCGCATCCGCCAGCCAGCGGTTAAGCTCACCGGTCGTCACCCGGCGGTTCCAGGCCTCATAGACCTCCATGACCGCCGGCATCAGCCGTTGCAGCCCTTTTCCGGTGGTTGCGGACAAGGTCACCAGCGGGACGCCGCGGACCTGGGGCAACAGCCGCCCGGCCTTCTCCTTGAGCTCCTCCAGGGCGTCGCGCTTGTCTTCGATCAGGTCCCACTTATTGACCGCGAGCACAAGAGCCCTGCCCTCCCGCGCGGCCAGGTCGGCCAGATGCAGGTCCTGTTTCTCGAACGGCTGGCAGGCATCCAGAAGCAGCACCACGACTTCCGCGAAGCGGACCGCGCGCAGGGCGTCGGCGGCGGACAGTTTCTCCACCTTGTCGACGACCCGCGCCCGCCGCCTGAGGCCTGCCGTATCGAACAGCTTTACCGGAAGATCCTGCCACTGCCAGTCGACCGATATGGAATCCCGGGTGATGCCCGCCTCCGGACCGGTCAGCAGGCGATCCTCGCCCAGCAGGCGGTTGATCAGCGTCGACTTGCCGGCATTCGGGCGGCCGATGATGGCGATGCGCAAGGGCTTGTCCCGGCCCGCGGGCGCCTCGTCGGCTTCGACGTCCGCAGCCTCCGCCCCGCCGGCATCGACCAGGGGCTCGAGCGCGTCGAACAGATCGGACATGCCTTGGCCGTGCTCGGCGGACAGGCCGACCGCCTCGCCGAGCCCGAGCGCAAACGCCTCGTAGAGCGCATCGGCGCCGTCTTTGCCCTCGCATTTGTTGGCGACCAGAATGACCGGCTTTTCCGATCTGCGCGCCAGGTCGGCGAAATGATGATCGATCGGCGTGACCCCGGCGCGCGCGTCGATCATGAACAGGCAGACGTCGGCATCTTCGACCGCGGCAAGCGTCTGGGCCTGCATCCGGCCCTGCAGCGTCTCGTCCGCGGCGTCGTCCAGGCCGGCGGTATCGACGATGCGGAACTCCAGATCGCCGAGCCTTGCATCGCCCTCGCGCCGGTCGCGCGTGACGCCCGGCGCATCGTCGACCAGCGCCAGACGCCTGCCGACCAGCCGGTTGAACAGGGTCGATTTGCCGACATTGGGTCGGCCGATGATGGCAACGGTTTTGGACATGAGCGGTATCTGCGCGGCCGGTCAGACGGCGGAACTAGAGTGTATTCAACGGCGCCCCGGAGGCTCAGCGCATGGCGATCAGCGTGGCGTCGTCGTCCAGGATGTAGATGACGCTGCCGGCGACAACAGGGGAAATGTAGATGCCGTCACCGCCAACCGCAGACTGGTTGATGACTTCGCCGGTCTGCACGTTGACGTTGACCATCGCGCCCTTGGACGACAGCGCAATCAGGCGGCCGCCCGCAAGCACCGGCCCGCTCCACAGGTGGCCTTCGGGCAA
>JBPCWF010000200.1:0-2668 GCA_051009775.1 Hyphomicrobiales bacterium
GGGTTGTCCATGACGTAGACCCTGGGCATCGGCAGGCCGGCATTCCGGGCGAGCTCGCGCACCAGGCCGTAATAGGCCGGATGCGAGCGCTCATCGGCCTCGCGCGCGCCATACATGCGCAGCACCATCTTGTCGGAATTCCAGTAGCTGAACACGTTCATGGCCAGGGCGACGCCAAACGCTATGAACATGCCCAGCGCGCCGCCGAGCAGATAACCGATGGCCAGGAACAAGCCGGTCATCGCGGCGAGCAGAAGCCCGGTGCGGAAGTAATTCATGGCTATCCCTGTGATACATGGCGCCAACCCCGGCGGATCCCGCGATCCCGGTCTTTGTGGCGCATTTCGTTCATGCCTATATGATGGTAGGTCATGAGTATGAGTACAAGGTTACAAATGTTCCATATGAGCGACGAAACAACAGCAAAAACAACGGCCAAAGCGGATTTGGCGCCGGCGGCGCGCCGGGCGCTGGAGGAAGCGGGGTCGCGGCGCGCGGCGGCTGAAGCGGAGCGCCAGGCGCGGCCGAAGGAAGTCAACGGGCGCAAGGGACCGGAACCGACCCGTTACGGCGATTGGGAAGCCAAGGGCATCGTCAGCGATTTCTGAAGTGAAATGGCCTGTCAGACGGGGTTTATGCGGCTCTGCGATGAACTTCCGTCACCATCCGACATTCCCAACCGCTGAAGGATCCGGGGTATGACCTCCTTGCGTAACGTTCTCATCATTGGTGCCGGCGGCGTCGGCGTGGCCACGGCGCATAAATGCGCCCAGAACAATGACCGCCTTGGCGACATCTGGCTTGCCTCGCGCACGGTCGGGAAATGCGAGAAGATCGCGAACGACATCAAGGCGCGGGGCAATCTCGCGGACCCGGGAGGCCGGTTGGAGACGAGGGCGCTCGACGCCAAGGACGTGAGCGCGACCGCGGCGCTGATCGAGGAAACACAGGCATCGATCGTGCTCAATGTCGGCAGCCCGTATATCAACATGGCGGTGATGGAGGCCTGCCTCCAAGCCGGCGCCCATTATCTCGACACCGCGGTCTATGAGCGTGAAGGCGAGATGAACATGCCGCCGCCGTGGTATGAGACCTATGAATGGACACTCAGGGAGAAATTCGCCGAGGCCGGCCTGACGGCGGTGCTCGGCATCGGGTTCGACCCGGGCGTGGTCAATGCCTTCTGCGCCTACGTCCGCAAGCATCTGATCGAAAAGATCAGGACGATCGACATCATGGACGTCAATGCGGGCGACCATGGGCGCTATTTCGCGACCAATTTCGATCCGGAGACGAACCTGCGCGAGATCCTCGAAGACGTGGCCTATTGGGAGAACGGGGCGTGGCAGTCCATCCCGTGCCATTCCAAGAGCCGGACATATGAGTTTCCGGAAGTCGGCGAGTTCAAGCTCTTTTCCATGGGCCATGACGAGCTCCATTCCCTGGCGGTCAATATCGACGCCGAGCGGATCGAGTTCTGGATGGGCTTTTCGGAGCGTTATCTCGAAGTCTTCAACGTGCTCAAGAATTTAGGTCTCCTGTCACCCGATCCGGTCGATGTGGAGGGCCAGAAGGTGGTGCCGATCAAACTGATCAAGGCGCTGCTGCCCGATCCCTCGACCCTGGCGGAGGGCTATCGGGGCAAGGTCTGCATCGGCAACGAGATCACCGGCGAGGCCGAGGGGCGCGAACGCACGGTGTTCATCTATTCCACCAAATCCCACGAGGACTGCTATGCCGATGTCGGTTCCCAGGCGATCTCCTACACCACCGGTATACCGGCGGTGACCGCCGCGCTCCTGATCGCCGACGGGCGGTGGCGGGCAAACCGCATGGTCAATGTGGAAGAGCTCGACCCCGACCCGTTCCTTGAAGAAATGCCCGGGCTCGGCATCGACTGGGCGGTGATCGACAGCTGGGGCCGGTCGCCGAAGACCGAGATCACCTCCTAGAACCAATGCCGTCGACCTTTGAAAAGCTCGACCTTTCGCGCGTGCCGAGCCCGTGCTTCGTGGTCGACGAGGCGGTGCTGGAGCGGAACCTCGCCCTGCTCGCCCGGGTCCAGGCGGAAGCGGGCGCCCGGGTGCTGCTTGCGCTCAAGGCGTTTTCAATGTTCGCGGTCGGCCCCCAGGTCATGCGCCACCTCCGCGGCGTCGCCGCCAGCGGCCTGTGGGAGGCGCGGCTCGGCCGCGAGGAGTATGGCGGCGAGGTGCACGCATTCTCGCCCGCCTACAGCCAGGAGGATCTGGCCGACATCCTCGCGCTGTCGGACCATGTGGTGTTCAATTCGGCCGGCCAGTGGCGGCGCTTCCGCGATCAGGCGCGGGCCGCCAGGGCCGGGCGCCCGGAGCTTCGCCTGGGCCTGCGCATCAATCCCGAACACAGCGAGGGCACGACGGAGATCTACGATCCCTGCGCGCCGTGCTCGCGGCTCGGCGCCACCCGGGCATCGCTCGAGGGCGCCGATCTCGACGGCCTGTCGGGCCTGCACTTCCATACGCTGTGCGAACAGGGTTTGCCGCCGCTCAAGCGTACCGTTGCCGCTGTCGAACAGAAATTCGGCCATCTGTTCGAGGCCATGGACTGGATCAATTTCGGCGGCGGCCATCTGATCACCCAACCCGGCTACGATGTAGACGGGCTGATCGCCTTTGTTGCGGGTTTTGGC
>JBPCWF010000201.1:0-3043 GCA_051009775.1 Hyphomicrobiales bacterium
GCCCTGGTCGGGCGCCATGACTTCACCACGTTCCGCGCCTCGCAGTGCCAGGCGAAGTCGCCGGTCAGAACGCTCGACGAGCTGACCGTCAGCCGTCACGGCGAGGAGATCGAGATCGGCGCGCGCGCACGCTCGTTCCTGCATCACCAGGTGCGCTCGATCGTCGGAACCCTGAAGAAGGTCGGTGAGGGCGCCTGGGCGCCGGGCGACGTGGCCGGGGCGCTGGACGCCCGCGACCGTTCCGCCTGCGGCCCGGTCGCACCGCCGGACGGGCTCTATTTCGTGCGTGTCGAGTATGGCGATCCGGCAAGCTAGCCGAACATCCACAAGGTCGCACGCAGGACCAGAAGGCCGATGGCGAACTCCATGACGACGAGGCCGGCGGCGGTGGGGCCGTTTGTGTCCAGCGCGGTCAGGGCAATGAACCACCGGTAGTAGAGTGCCGGAAACAGCAGCAGAAAATTCATCGCCACCGTTGTGGTCGCACCGACAATGCCGGCCCAGAACAGGATCAACGGCACGTTCAACGCGGCCAGGATCAGGACGGCCGACCAGTTCAGCGCGATGATGTAGAGCGCATAGCGGTGCGAGAGATTGAGCGCGCGCGCCACGAACACCATGACGATGGGGTAGGAGATCCAGTCCAGGGCAAGGGCGACGGCCATCCGGGCGTAGTTGACGCCGGCGTCGGCCGCCTCGCCGCGCGCCGCGTCAAGCTCGGCCTGCAGCGCGCTCTCGGGAGTGGCCAGAATGAACAGCATGGGCGCGACCACGAGGGCTGCGGTGAAAGACCGCCAGAAGCCTTCCACCGTGTTGTTGAAGAACTGATACCCGGCCGTGTCCCGCCACGCGAGATGATAGGCGCCGATCAGCGCGTTGAGGATCTCGCTGAGAGGGGGCATGCGGGCTGTTACGTTGCCATGGTGGCGAAATAGCGGTCGAGGAACCGCCGGTAGATCCGGGTCAGGACATCGAGGTCGCCGAGCGGCACCCGTTCGTTGACCTGGTGCATGGTCTGGCCGACCAGCCCGAACTCGACCACCGGGCAGAAATCCTTGATGAAGCGGGCATCGGATGTGCCGCCGTTTGTCGCAAGTTCGGGCGGCTGGCCGGTTTCCGCCTCGATCGCATGGGCCAGCACGTCGACCAGGGGCCCGGGCTCGGTCAGGAAGCAGTCGCCGGTATGGGAGAGGTCGAGGGCGTAGTCGCCACCGAGCTCGGCGGCGACCGCGTCGCACCGCTCCGCGATCCAGCGTTTGAGGCTGTCGACGCTGTGCCGGTCGTTGTAGCGGATGTTGAACTGCGCGGACGCCGAGGCCGGGATGACATTGGTGGCGGGGTTGCCGACATCGACGCTGGTGATGGCGAGGGTGGATGGCTCGAAATGTTCGCTGCCCGCGTCCAGCGGTTCGCTCGACAGCCTGTCCAGCATGCGCGCGATCTTGGGGATCGGGTTGTCCGCCCGGTGCGGGTAGGCGGAATGGCCCTGGACGCCGCCGACCTTGAGCGCCGCATTGAGGCTGCCGCGGCGGCCGATCTTGATCGCCTGGCCGAGCCGGTCCGGGTTGGTCGGTTCGCCGACCAGGCAATGATCGGGGACATGGCCGTTGGCGGCCATCCAAGCCAGCACCTTGATCGTGCCGTCGACCGCCGGGCCTTCCTCGTCGCCGGTGATGAGCAGGCTGACCGAGCCCCGGGGCGCGGCTTCGGTCTGAGCGGCATGGTCGAGGGCCGCTGCAACGAAACAGGCGACGCCGCCCTTCATATCGACCGCACCGCGGCCGTAGAGCTCGCCGTCCTTCTCCTCGCCGCCGAACGGCGGCAGGTCCCATGCCTCGTCGTCACCGGGCGGTACGACGTCGGTATGGCCGGCGAAGCAGACATGGGGGCTGCCCTTGCCCCTCCGCGCAAACAGGTTGTCGACTTCGCCGAACGGCAGCCGCCAGCATGTGAAGCCGGCGCCTTTGAGCGTGGCCTCGAGATAGTCCAGTGCACCGCCCTCGGCCGGCGTCACAGACGGGCAGCGGATCAGATCACGGGTCAGCGTGACCGCATCGGCTATGGTTTTGGATGACGTCATGCGGGCCGGTGTAGTCCGGCCCGGCATGACCAGTCAACACGCCTTGCCGATTATCACTGCAGCGGATCGGGCCCGTAGTCGTTGGCGCCGTCGGTGCCGCGCAGAAAGCCCAGTTCGATCAGGGCCCAAATACCGATGACAAGAGAGGCCGCCAGAACGATCCAGCCGAGCGTGTTCGGCAGGAACACTTCCTGGCCTCCAACCGGCTGGTAAGAACCGGTCAGTCCGATCAACTGCCCGAGTATCGAGACGATCGAGGGCGCCCAGATGACGGCCGCCAGGTTTCCCGGCCTGTTGCGGTCATGCAGGCGTTTGATCATCAGGGCGGTGATCGGATAGCCGACCACGATCAGCAGTCCAATCTGGACCCACAATTGGGCGCGCGCGGAGGCTGCGGTGAGGATAGTCAGGACAAAGGTGAAAATCAGAATGAACGCGACCATCAAGAGGATGGCGATCCAATAGGGTTTACGATTGATTCTGCCGTCGAAGCTGGTGAACAGATAAGCCCAATCCATGGCTGGCCTCCTCGCATGGTCCCGTGAAATGGCGATGGCAGTGCCGCCCCGCCCGCGGAGCGCAAGCTTGCACCAAGCCCGGATCGTTTTCCACCCCCTTTGAGGCCGAGACCGGGCCGGCGGAATCAGTCGCGCAGGAGGTCGTTGATCGAGGTTTTGGACCGGGTCTGGGCGTCCACGGTCTTAACGATCACGGCGCAGTAGAGGCCGGGCCCCGGGCTGCCGTCGGGCAGGGGTTTGCCGGGCAGAGATCCCGGGACCACGACCGAATAGGGCGGCACGCGGCCCCTGTGGACCTCGCCGGTCTCGCGGTCGACAATCTTGGTCGAGGCGCCGATATAGACGCCCATGGAGAGCACCGCGCCCTCGCACACGACGACCCCTTCTGCCACTTCGGAGCGCGCGCCGACGAAGCAGTCGTCCTCGATGATCACCGGGCCCGCTT
>JBPCWF010000202.1:0-3115 GCA_051009775.1 Hyphomicrobiales bacterium
TCCTGATCGGCGCCATATGCCACGATGCGCGCGCGGCCCGGGACGTTCCGTTCGCCGGGCCGCCGCGCCGTTCGCCGCAGCGATTTCCGGGCTCTGGTCAGTGCTGTGGAACGATGCTCTAGATGACCGCACTGCCCAAACTGGTCTCGGAACTGCTCGCCGTCATTGCCGGCTTCGGCACTTACGCGTCGGACGGCAACATGCCGCAGGTCACGCTGGTGCCGCATCATGTGCTCGAGGCGGAGGTCTGCGGTAAGCCGTGTCCGGTCTATGCCTATTTCGACCCGAAGAAGGGCATTCTGCTCGACCGGAGGCTCGACCCGGTCGGCGATGTCAATGCGCGCAGCATTCTGCTGCACGAACTGGTTCATTTCGTTCAGTGGAAAACCGCGGGGCGTAATCCGAAGAACTGCCGCGAGTGGCTCTCCCGCGAGAGCGAGGCCTACGATATCCAGTTTCGCTGGCTGTCGCGCCAGACCAAGGGGCAGCGCCGGTTTCCGGTCCGCCGGCCGGTGCTTTCGCCGGTTCAGTGCCGTGCCGATGCAGCGCCGTTATCCCTGGGGTAACCATGGGATATCCCGCGATTCGGAATATGCACGCAAAAATTCTAGACTTGGTTGCCCGGCCTGAACTATGTTGGCGTCGGCTGGAAAGTTTAATAACCGGGAGGTATGAACATGGCCTGGAACACCCCCAAGTTCGAAGAAGTGACCTGCGGCTTTGAGATCAATCTCTATTTCGCCGCAGAACTCTAAGGTTTAGCAATCGCCGGCTGGCGTCTGTGGCCGCGGGTCGCGGCACGGTCGGATATGCGCTATGCACATCCTCATCTTAGGTGCGGGCGCCGGCGGCGGTTTACCCCAGTGGAACTGTAACTGTCCGGTTTGCCGTCTTGCATGGGACGGCGACGATCGGGTATTTGCGCGTACGCAGTCGGCCATCGCGGCCAGCGCGGACGGCGTGCACTGGGCCCTGATCAACTGCTCGCCCGATCTGCGCCAGCAGATCATCGCCACGCCCAGGCTGCATCCAAGAGATCCCGAAACCTATGGCCGGCGCGACACCCCGATCGACGCCGTCGTGCTGACCAACGCCGATGTCGACCACATCGCCGGCCTGCTGACGCTGCGCGAGAAGCAGCGTTTCGCCCTGTTCGCCACGACCCGCATTCTCGACGTGCTGGACCGCAACGGCATCTTTTCCGTGCTCGATCCCGAATGTGTCGACCGGCGTGAGTTCGCCCTCGGCAGCCCGGTCGAAATCGCGCCCGGCCTCGAGGTCGAGGCGTTCACGGTGCCGGGCAAGGTCGCGCTGTTTCTGGAGGGCGATGCCGGCGCTCAGGGCGAGGGTCTGGAGATCGGGGCGGAGACCGAAGACACGATCGGGCTCAGGCTGGCCGCGCGCGGCAGCGACAAGGCGGCCTATTACATTCCGGGCTGCGCCGCCATGACCGACCGGCTGAACGCCCGGCTCAAGGGCGCCGACCTCGTCCTGTTCGACGGCACGGTCTGGCAGGACGACGAGATGATTTCCCATGGCGTCGGCCAAAAGACAGGCCACCGCATGGGTCATATGTCGATGGCCGGACCGGACGGCTCACTTGCCGCATTTGCGGATCTGGATGTCGGGCGTAAGATCTACATCCATATCAACAACACGAACCCGGTGCTGGTCGAGGACTCGCCCGAGCGCGCGCAGGTCAGGGACAGCGGCTGGGACGTGGCGCATGACGGAATGGAGCTTGTGGTGTGAGTACGATCGTCCAGATTTCCTTTCCCGACGCCGAGCCCAAGTCGCCCGTGGAGCTCGAGACCAGCCTGCGCGCCATCGGTGCGGCGCGCTATCATCATCTGCATCCGTTCCACGAGCTGTTGAATGAAGGCGGGCTCAACAAGGACCAGGTGCGCGCCTGGGCGCTCAACCGCTACTACTACCAGGCCATGATCCCGGTGAAGGACGCGACCATCCTGGCGCGCATGCGCGAGCCGGCCCTGAGACGCAGCTGGCGCCAGCGGATCATCGATCATGACGGCGAGGCGGACGACCAGGGCGGCATCCGCCGCTGGCTGGCGCTGACCGACGGGCTCGGGCTCGACCGCGCCTATGTGGAGTCGCTCGACGGCATTCTCCCGGGCACGCGCTTTGCGGTCGAGGCCTATGTTCATTTCGTCGCCGAGCGGTCTCTGCTGGAGGCCATCGCCTCGTCGCTCACCGAGATGTTCTCGCCCCAGATCATCGCCACCCGGGTTTCCGGCATGCTTGCGAACTACGACTTCATCGGGCCGGACATCCTGCGCTATTTCGACAAACGCCTGACCCAGGCGCCGCGCGATGCCAATTTCGCGCTCGATTATGTCAAGGAGCACGCCCGCACCGTCGAGCAGCAGGCCGCGGCGATGAACGCGCTGATGTTCAAGTGCGACGTGCTGTGGGCCCAACTCGATGCGCTGCACCACGCCTATGTGACGCCGGGGTTTGTGCCGCCGGGCGCGTTCGACCCCAAGGACTGGCCGCAATGACCGACATGACCGAACTCGCCGAGGCCAGCGTGCCGCAACTGGTGCGCGGGGTCAGGCTTCATTTCGACAAGGCGCGCGAAGAGTGGGTGCTGCTCGCGCCGGAGCGCACGCTCAAGCTCGACGGCATCGCGGCGGAAATCCTCAAGCGGGTCGACGGCGAACGCTCGCTCGGCGCCATCGCCGACGACCTGTGCGAAACCTTCACGGCCGACCGCGGCCAGGTGCTCGGCGACTGCATCGGCTTCCTGCAACAGCTTGCCGACCGGCGCATGGTGACCGCATGACCCTGGCGCCGCCCCACTCCATGCTCGCGGAACTGACCCATCGCTGTCCGCTGCAATGTCCCTATTGCTCCAACCCGCTGGAACTCACGCGCAAGTCGGGCGAGATTCCGACCGGGACCTGGAAGTCCGTGCTCGGCCAGGCGGCCGAGCTCGGCGTGCTCCACATACACTTCTCCGGCGGCGAACCGACCGCCCGGCCCGACATCCTCGAGCTTGTCGCCCATGCCCGCGAAGTCGGGCTCTATTCGAACCTGATCACCTCGGGCGTGCTCATGAACGAGGGCCGGCTCGACAGCCTGCTCGAGGCCGGTC
>JBPCWF010000203.1:0-2763 GCA_051009775.1 Hyphomicrobiales bacterium
TCCGCGCCCATGCAGGGATTGACATTGCGCAGCACGTTGTCGCTGCCGGCGACCGCCGCCGCCGCGTGGGCGGCTTCGTCCGACTGGGCCTCGGCATTGATGGTCGGCGGATAGCGCCGCTCGTAACGCACCTGCACCTCCGCGCCGTGGGCGGCACAGATGCCCTTGGCGATGCGGCTGATGCCGTGCTCGATCAGATCCTGCACTTCGGGCAGGAAGCTGCGCGTGGTGCCGCGCAGGACGACTTCCTCCGGGATCACGTTCCAGGCGTCACCGCCATGGAACTGGGTGACGCTGACCACGGCGGAATCGAGCGGATCGGCATTGCGGCTGACGATGGTCTGCAGCGCCGAGACGATATCGGTGCCGACGACGATCGGGTCGATGCCCTGATGCGGCATGGCGCCATGCGCGCCCTTGCCGGTGATGGTGATCTCGAAAATGTCGAACGACGCCATCATCGGGCCGGCCTGCACCGCGAACTTGCCGGGCGCCATTCCGGGCCAGTTGTGCATGCCGTAGACCGCGTCCATCGGGAACTGCTCGAACAGCCCTTCGTCGACCATCTTCTTCGCGCCGCCCTCGTTCTCCTCCGCCGGCTGGAAGATGAAGTAGACCGTGCCGTCGAAATCCTTCGTCTCCGCCAGGTACTTCGCAGCGCCCAGGAGCATGGTGGTGTGGCCGTCATGGCCGCAGGCATGCATCTTGCCCGGGTTCTTGGAACTGTGCGGCAGGTTGGTCTGCTCGGCGATGTCGAGCGCGTCCATGTCGGCGCGCGGGCCGATCGTGGCGGCACCCTCATTGCCGCCCTTGAGCACGCCGACAACCCCGGTGCCGGCCAGCCCGCGATGGACCTCGATGCCGAACTCCTCGAGTTTCCCGGCCACCACGTCGGAAGTTCGGAACTCCTCGAACGCGGTTTCCGGATGGGCGTGCAGGTCGCGCCGCCATGAGGTCATCTCGTCGTGTATGTCTTTCAGGCGGTCGCGGACTTGCATGGACATCTCCCGTTTTATGCGAGCGCCAATGTTTCACATCTCAGGCGCGAGACGCAACGTTCATTTGCGTGAGTTGTAGGCTGTGTAGGCCTGAAGCCCGGGCACCTCCCATTCACGGTAATAGGCCTCGACATGCGGCATGAGGCGTTCCGCGCGCGCGTGGCCTTCTTCCGGGAACGGCGCGGCGCCGAGGGCGGCGGCCAGTTCGCCGGCGACCTCGTCCGCATCGAACCGCGTCGGCCGGCCGTCCTGACACACCAGTTCGCCGCCGACATAGACCGCGTCCACGTCGCTCGCCTTGGCGCGCATCAGGATCAGCTCGCGCGGATCGATTTCCGGCGACACCCAGGGCCAGGTCACCTTCTCCAGATCGACCATCACCAGATCAGCCGCGAAGCCCGGCGCCAGGCGGCCGAGCCGGCTTTCCTTGCGCATGAGTTTCGCCCCGCCCACGGTGGCGTGGTGCAGGAGATCTTCAGGCTCAGGCGCCGGCATGCCGAGCTCCGGCCCGCGATGCAGGCGCAGCGCCAGGCGCATTTCCGTGAACATGTCCTCGTCGTCATTCAGGCTGGTGCCGTCCATGCCGAGGCCGACGGTGACGCCCGCCTCCCGCAACGCGTTCAGCGGCGCGATGCCGGCGCGCAGGCGCAGGTTGGAACTCGGGTTGTGGCTGACCCCGGCGCCGGTCTCCGCCATCACGGCGATCTCGGGCTCGCTCAGCCAGACCCCATGGGCGATCGAAAACCGCGGGCCGAGCACGCCGAGATCGTTCAGATGCAGGGCGGTCGGTTTGCCGTAGCCGCGCGGCCCGTGAAGCTTTTCGTAGAACGATTCCGCCACATGGGTCTGGATATTGGTGTCGTGGCGCCCCGCCGCCTCGGCGATCTGTTGCATAAGGTCGTCGGACACCCATTGCGGCCCCGGCGGGCCGTACCAGATATCGATCCGGGCATGCTCCCGATAGACGGCCATGAGATCGTCCATGATCCCGAGATAGTCGTCGCCGTCGATGCTGCCGGGCGCCGGCAGTTCGGCCCGCGCATCACCGCGCAGCTCCTCCGGCAGGCCGGCGATGAACGTGTCGTCCTCGCCGGCGCCCGAGATCAGATGGCTCTGGAGCGACGTGCCCGCGGTGAAGGCGGTGCGCATGCCGGAGAGATCGTAGCCTTCAAGCGCCCGGTTGACGCTTCCCGCGTAAGCCTCCGCCGTGCCGGACCCGGAGTGCACATCGACCACGGTGGTGACCCCTGACGCCAGCAGCCGCGCCGCGCTGATCAGCGTGGCGAGCTGCACGTCCTGCGGCCGCAGGCGGTTGCGCGCCAGCAGCCAGGGTTCGAGGTGAAGGTCGGGCACGCCCTGCTGGACCCCGGTGCTGCCGGAACTGTGGTGATGGGCATTGATCAGGCCGGGCATAAGGGCGACGCGGTCCGATCCGACCACGGCCGCGTCCGGATGGGCGGCGGACAGCTCGGCCCAGGGGCCGACCGCCTCGATCCCATCGCCCTCGAACAGAACCGCGCCGTCGGTGATCACGTCATCGTCGCCCGCGCCGCAGATCACCCAACGGCCGCGCGCAATGGTCAACTCGCTCATGAAAGGACCCCCTTCGGGAAGTGAACTCAGTAGGTCGCGCGGCCGCCGGAAATGTCGAACACGGCACCGGTGGTGAAGGCGCATCTTCGCGAAGCGGCGAACGCCACCATGTCAGCGATCTCTTCCACCTTCACGAACCGGCCGCGCGGCACCTTCGACAGCATATAACTGA
>JBPCWF010000204.1:0-3983 GCA_051009775.1 Hyphomicrobiales bacterium
ACTGACCTGCAGTTCTTTGTCTCGCCTCGTCCAGCGTCGGCGGCGGTGAGATGCGCTGGCCTGCTTGCATCACGGGCTCGATCAACGGTTGACCGGCGTTCGTCTCGCCTTCGAGACCAAGAATGTCGGAGGTCATAACACCTGCCTTGCCGGTCGACCGAAACACTTGTTTGCGACCGGGCCAGGTCGCCTTGCCTTCCGATCGTTTGCGTTTGGGCTTGCCGTCATATTCCTGGAGCTTGTAGGCGCAATCGAGCGCCGGCGCGTCCTGCGCCGTGGTCAGGCTGGTGCCGATGCCACAGCTGTCGATCGGTGCCCCGGCGGCGGCGAAGGCCTTGAGCTTTGTCTCGTCGATGCCGCCGCTGGCGATGATGCGAACCTCGGAAAGCCCACCGTCGTCCAGTATCCTGCGCACCTTGACTGCATGGCTTGCGAGATCGCCGCTGTCGATCCGGACACCGCTGATCGGGATGCCGAGGTCCCTTAACCGCGGCGCCAGCTCGACCACCTTTCGCGCGCCCCGTTCGGTGTCATAAGTGTCTATCAACAGGACCACTGCCTGCGGCCGCGCCTTGGCGAAGTTCAGGAACGCCTCCTGTTCGGCGTCGTGGGCCTGAATGAAGGAATGGGCCATGGTGCCGAAAACCGGGATGCCGAAGCGGGCACTGGCCGGTGTCGTTGCGGTGCCGGCAAAGCCCGAGAGGTAGCTCGCGCGCGCGGCGAGCATGCCGGCCTCGGCCCCATGCGCGCGGCGCAGTCCGAAATCGACCAACGGGCGGCCCTCCGCCGCCAGCACCATGCGGGCCGCCTTCGAGGCGATCACCGTCTGGAAATGCAAAAGGTTGATGATCCGGGTTTCGACGATCTGGGCCTCGGCGATCGGCGCCGTGATGCGCAGGATCGGCTCGTCGGGGAAGAACACCGTGCCCTCGGGCATCGCATGGACGTCACCGGTGAACCGGAACTCGGCGAGGCGATCGACGAAACCGGCGGAAAACTTCGCTTCGTTGCGCAGGATCTCAAGGTCCTGTTCGGTGAAGCGCGCCGTCTCCAGGAAGTCCACCACCTGTTCCAGGCCGGCTGCGACCAGAAACCCTCGAGTCTCCGGCAGTTTGCGCACGAAGAACTCGAACACGGCCACCTCGCCCATGCCCGCTTCGGCATAGGCCTGAAGCATGGTGAACTCGTAGAGGTCCGTCAGAAGCAGTTCGGAGAACCGGGGCTGATCGATGCTGAACATAACGCGGCGGCGCCTCGCGGCTAACCGACCGAGCTCGGCTGGTCTTCCCATCCGTGCTCCGGATGACGGAACGCGAGCGCGCCAAACACACGGCGTTTCTCGTCGGCATCGTCGAGCACAGGCGCGGCGAACATCTCGACGCTCAAGTCGCCGGCACCGGTAAATGCAGCGTGAAACAACCCGCACACCGGCTCGCCACGATCGAGCGCGAGGGAAAACAGCTCCCGTGCCGGCTCGCCAAACGCTGTTTCCTCCGCCTCTGCCAGCAGATCTCCAGGTTTGTGTGCGCCGGTGACAGGTATGATCGCATCGCCCAGATAGCGAAGGCGGAAGGCCTTGCGCGACCCGTTTTCGGCCAGGTCGTAGATGAAGAAATAGGCCGCAAAGCGCGGGACCTCCATGGGGTCGACGTCCGCCGCGACAGGTGCGACCTTGTTCCTGCGTTGCGCCGTCCAGTAGTCGAGCCCGCGGGCCACGGCGTTGCTCTGCGGCGTCGGCTGGAGCTCGATCGTGTCGAACAACTGCTTCAGTTCGGTCGATGTCAGGGCGAGTTCGGTCATGTCACACGACCTTTCCAGTTGGCGACAAA
The DNA here is from genome assembly GCA_051009775.1 of Hyphomicrobiales bacterium. GTDB lineage: Bacteria > Pseudomonadota > Alphaproteobacteria > Rhizobiales > JAJFHB01 > JBPCWF01. The sequence continues at coordinate 1,830 of JBPCWF010000204.1, forward strand.
TCCATCTGTGAATGTCGCCGACCCAGCTAAGCCCCGCTTTGATGAAGATCAATCCGCCCGCGCGGGGGCGTCGGCATCTGGATCTTCCGCCTTTTGATAGATCGGAACGTGGAGCCGGAGCGGACGGTATCGCCTCCCATCGCAAGGCAGGTGCTCGTGTCCGCCGACGATGAGAAAGCCTCCTGGTGTCAATCGGCCGTCGATCTGCTCGAACAGCTCGCGCTGCACCGCATCGGAGAAGTAGGTGAAGACAAGGTTACGGCACATCACGATGTCGAAGGGCCCGGACGGCATGGCCTCGCGAACGTCGCAAAGATTGAACCGGATGCCGGTTCTGAAGGCCGTGCGGAGACGGAACTCGCCGTTCGTTTGCTCGAAGGCTGTCTGCCTGATTTCTTTCGGCACCTCCTTGAGCGAACTCGCCTTGTAGTGCCCGGCACGGGCTCGGCCGAGCATGGTCTCGTCGGCATCGAGCGCCAGGATATCGAGCCCAAGGCCGGCATGCTGTTGTGCGACCGAGGTCAGCCACACCAGATTGACGCTGTAGGGCTCTTCGCCCGAGGCGCATCCTATGCACAGGCAGCGGATGTCACCGCGCCCCGCCTTGAGCGCGGCCGCCGCGCAGGACGGAAGCACGTCCTCGCCCAGCAGCCTGAAAACCGCCCGATCCCGATAGAACCTGGATATGGGAATGCGGCACATGGCATGAAACCGCGGCCATTCCTCGGGCGTGCGCTCAAGATAGTCCCGATAGGCGTCCAAATCCGCCAGCCCCAGTTCCCGCAGCCGGCGCGCGATCCGGCGCCGCACGGTACCGCGCACGTTCCGGAATCCGGCCCATTTGAGCCCCATGCCCGGAAGCACGTCCTGGAGAAAGCGGACGAATTCCTGATCTGTCATGTGACGACTTTAGCGCGTATGGCGCATGAAATTGCGAGGTCCGCGCGACAGCACCGCGGCTGACCGGTGCCGAGCCGAACACGCGGCGCTACGCGCCGACCTCGATCTCGTTGATCACGTCATCGACGCCGAACACATACCAGGCATCGCGCTCCGCCATGCCGCGCTCGGCATCGCTCGAGACCAGACCCGTCAGGCGGACCACACGGCCTTTGGCGCCAACGCGGATCTGGGGCGCGTTCACGAACGGATCCTTGTCCAGGATAATGCGGACGGCCTCCTGCAGCATACCCGGGGTGTCGTCGCCGAGCGGCTCGACCAGGCCGTTGATCACATCCCGCGTGCCCGGCACCCACCACGCGAGCACGCCCGCGAGACGCTTGCTGTCGAGGCCCGGAACCCGGCCATTGAGGATGACGACGCCGCTGTCGACTTCGATCTCGATGCGCCCGAGCGAACCGGTCGGGACGCCCTTGAACAGGATTACGGTGTTGCCGCCGCGCTCGGCAATCTCGAGCGCCGCAAAGCCCGGCTCCTGAGCGAAGGCGTCGCGCAGATGCGCGCGGATATCGGGATCGCCCATGGGCGATGCCGGCGTGACGCGCAGCCGGTCGACAATGCCGGAAATCTCCGGCAGGGCGGCGACAGCTTCCAGGGCAAGCTTCTTGGCCTTCACGCTCTGCACCTCGCCCTTGAGGATAAGCACGCCCTCGTCATCGCACTCGATATGTTCGGGCGTGAAGTCCGGCTCCATGGGCAATGCGCTCGAGAGTGCGCTGCGTACCCGGTTCAGAATATCGGCTTTCTCAGGCATCTTTGATCTCCCCGGTATCGGCTCGGGCCGGCCTGAGCCTCGCCCGCAGCCGCTCCAGCATGTCGCTGGTCATGGTTTCGAGGTCGAATGCCGGCCGCCAGCCCCACTCGCTGCGGGCCGCGCTGTCGTCCATGGAATGCGGCCAGCTGTCGGCGATCGCCTGGCGCACCGGATCGACGTCGTAGTCGATGACGAAATCGGGCAGGTGTTTCCGGATCTCGGCCGCCAGTTCCTGCGGCGTGAAGTTCATCGCCGTCACGTTGAAGGCGTTGCGGTGGGACAGTCTGGCCGGGTCGGCGTCCATCAGCTCGGTCATGGCCCGCAGCGCGTCGGGCATGTACATCATGTCGACCCGGGCATCGGGTTTGAGGAAGCAGGTGTAGTGCCGGTAGCGGACGGCCTGATAGAAGATGTCGACGGCGTAGTCGGTGGTGCCGCCG
>JBPCWF010000205.1:0-3617 GCA_051009775.1 Hyphomicrobiales bacterium
ATCATCGGATCGTAATAGGGGCTGACCGCATGACCCGCGGCGACACCCGTGTCGATGCGCACCGCCTGGCCCTCATCCGGGAAGTCCAGGACGTGAAGCGTGCCGGTCTGCGGCAGGAAGCCCGAGGCCGGATCCTCCGCATAGAGCCTGGCCTCGACCGCGTGGCCCAGGATCTCGGACATGTCGGCCTGCGTGAAGTGGAGCTTCTCGCCGGACGCCGCACGCAGCTGCAGCTCGACCAGGTCGAGGCCGGTGATCATTTCGGTGACCGGATGTTCGACCTGAAGACGCGTGTTCATCTCCATGAAGAAGAAGGCGTCCGCGCTCAGGCCCTCGCTCGAATCGGCGATGAACTCGACCGTGCCCGCACCCTGATAGCCGACCGACTGGGCGGCGGCGACGGCGGCCGCGCCCATGGCCTCGCGCATCCCGGCGCTCATGCCGGGCGCCGGCGCCTCCTCGATCACCTTCTGGTGACGGCGCTGGAGCGAGCAGTCGCGCTCGAACAGATGGACGCAATTGCCATGGCCGTCGGCGAAGACCTGGATCTCGATATGGCGCGGCGAGGAGACGAAGCGCTCGATCAGCACGCGGTCGTCGCCGAAGGCATTCTTGGCCTCGCGGCGGCAGGATTCGAGCGCAGCCAGGAAGTCACCTTGCTTCTCGACCCGGCGCATGCCCTTGCCGCCACCACCGGCGACCGCCTTGATCAGGAGCGGGTAACCGGTTTTCTCGGCTTCCGCCGCGAGGAGATCGTCCTCCTGTCCCGCGCCATGGTAACCGGGTACCACCGGCACGCCGGCCTTCTCCATCAGCGCCTTGGCGGCGTCCTTGAGCCCCATGGCCCGGATCGCGTCCGCCGGCGGGCCGACGAAGACGATGCCGGCCTTCTGGCAGGCTTCGGCGAACTCGGCGTTCTCGGAGAGAAACCCGTAACCGGGATGGATGCTCTCGGCGCCCGAGGCCCTGGCGACCTCGAGGATCCTGTCCGCCACCAGATAGCTCTGGGCGGCAGGCGCCGGGCCGATCAGATGGGCCTCGTCGGCCTGCGCCACATGGAGCGCGGAGGCGTCGGCCTCGGAATAGACCGCGATGGTGCGCAGGCCGAGGCGGCGGGCGGTCCGGATGACGCGGCAGGCGATTTCGCCGCGATTGGCGATGAGGACGGATTTCAACATGGCCCACTTAGTAATCGCTGGCGATGCATCCTGCCAGACTCAATTTCGGCCGCCAGACCGCGGCGCCGCCAACGCGATGGACAACCACACCGCCATTCCGTCATTCCCGCCTTCGCGGGAATGACGAGGAGTGAAGGACCGGCGCCCGCTTCCGCTCGGACGCCAGATCGACCGGGATCTTGAGATAGCGCACGCCATTGTCCTCTTCCGGCGGCAGTTCGCCGGCGCGGATATTGACCTGGATCGAGGGTAACAGCAGGAGCGGCGTCGACAGGGTGGCGTCGCGCTCGGTGCGCATCTTGACGAAATCGTCCCTGGAGACACCGCCGCGCAGATGCACGTTCTCTCGCTCGGCGCCGACCGTCGTCTCCCAGGCGAACTCGTCGCGGCCCGGCGCCTTGTAGTCGTGGCACATGAACATGCGGGTCTCGGGCGGCAACGCCAGGAGACGCTGCATGGAATCGTAGAGCTGTTGGGCGCAGCCGCCGGGGAAGTCGGCGCGCGCGGTGCCGTAATCCGGCATGAATATGGTATCGCCGACGAACACCGCATCGCCGATCTTGTAGGCGATGCAGGCCGGCGTGTGGCCCGGCGTGTAGATGATCTCGACCTCCAGGTCGCCGATGGAAAAGCGCTCGCCATCGGCGAACAGCCGGTCGAACTCGCGGCCGTCGTCGGAAACGTCGTCGAGGTTGAAAACCGGGCGGAAGATGCGCTGGACATCGCGGATGTGCTCGCCGATGCCGACCTTGGCGCCGGTCTTGAGCTTGATGTAGCGCGAGCTGGTCAGGTGGTCCGCATGGACGTGGGTCTCGAGCACCCATTCGAGCGTCACTCCGGCGTCGTCCGCGGCCGCCATTATCGCGTCCGTGGACGTGGTCTCCGCCTTGCCGGACTTGTGGTCGAAATCGAGCACCGGATCGATGATCGCGCCCTTCATCGTTGCCGGATCCCAGACCAGATAGCTGACCGTGTTCGTGCCCTCGTGGAAGAACCCTTTGATTTCAGGCTTTTGCACGCTCGACATCATTCTCTCTCCCCGAATGAACCGTTCAATCCGGACTCATATCATAATGAGACCGGGAAATTCCAATGCCCAGACCGGCCAGGCGATGGAAATTGTCGTCTACGCCTGCCCCGCCTTCCTGCACACAATCTCGATGGGAATGAGCCGCCTTTCGGCGACGCCGCGCGACGTGTTGCCCATGCTTTCAGACGCAAGATCGCCATGAAAAAGCTGCACCGCTCGGTGCGGCGGTTTCCCGCCGGCCTCGACAATGGCGCGCGAGCGCGCGCCGAAGGCCATGACCTCAGCGCTGGTGTCGCGCAGTTGCTCGACTGCGAAACCGCAGGCTTCAAGCCCCGCGCGCGTCTCCTCGAGCGTTGAGAGGAAGCTTGACGCCGCGGTGCGGGCCCAAGGGGTCGGATAGTCGACATCTCCGCCCGGTCCCTGCGCAATCTCCGACAGGATGAGCCGTCCACCGGGCTTGAGAACCCTGTGGATCTCGCCACAGAAGCCCGCCTTGTCGGCAATGTTCATGGAGACGTTCATGGAATAGGCCCGGTCGAAGCTCAACCCCTCGAAGGGCATGGCGGTGGCATCTCCCTGTTCGAACGTGACCCGGTCGTCGAGCCCCATGAGGCGGCTCACATGGCGCGCGGCGTCGCAGAACTCGGGCGTCAGATCGATGCCCGTGACCCGGCAGCCGAAGCGGTCCGCCATATATCGCGCCGGTCCGCCGATGCCACAGCCGACATCGAGCACATGATCGTCCGGGCCGGCATCGAGCGCTTGCGCCAGTTCCTCGGTCGCCTCCAGACCGCGGCCGTGAAACTGGTCATAGGGCGCCATCGCCTCGATCGTCGGCGCGTCCGGATCGGCGCCGTCCTCGATCAGAACGGCGCGCAGCCGCTGCAGCAGCTCGCCGCTGGAGTAATGGGCGGTAATGTCGGCTTCGGTGCTCATCTGCCGGCAACTCCCGTTTGGCCTGATGGACGACGGGCGATGTTACCGGCGAATGCCGCGCCGGGACAGATGCATTCTGCCCGTCAATCCACGTTCGCCCGGTCGAACTCGCGCAGGATCTGGCCCCTCACGCGCTGCCATTCGGCAACGATTTCGGAGCGCACCTGCTTGGCCTCCTCGGCTGGCGGAGCATCGCGATAGCCGAAGTCCTTAAGGAGGTCGTGGATCCGGGTGATGCCCTCGTAAGGGTACTTACCACTGCCTGAGTCCGTGGCCGAGGAACGCCTGAACAGGGCGCGGGCGTCGTCAATCCTGGACCTGAGCGCGGTCAGGGTGCGCTCGAATTCCCGCAGGTCACCCTCATCGCGACGCAGGTACTCCACCGTACGCTGAACCGCTTCCACAAGGTCCGGCCAGAACTGGCGCAGATCGTTGACGAAACTGATGCGGCGCTGAAACGAATAGCCGATCCA
>JBPCWF010000206.1:0-2997 GCA_051009775.1 Hyphomicrobiales bacterium
GGGATCGCCATCAGTCCGTCCATGATCCGCATGACCACGGCATCGAGGATGCGCACATAGCCCGAGACCAGGCCGATGACGAGCCCGATCGAGACCGCGAAGACCGACACCGCGAGCCCGACCACAAGCGAGATGCGCGAGCCGTGGATCACCCGCGCGAAGACGTCACGGCCGAGATAGTCGGTGCCGAACAGCCCGTCGGCGCCCGGCACCTTCAGGCGGTTGATCGGATTGAGCGCGACCGGATCGAGGGTGAAGAACGGGCCGGCCACGGTGATCAGGCCGATCGCGGCGAGCAGCAGCCCGCCGATGATGATCGAAGGATTGAGAACGAGGATGGACATCAGGCCCGGCTCCTGCCGGGCGCCCGCCGGTGCATCGTCCGTTGTGGACAGCAGGTCGGTCTGCGGCTCGATGACCATCAGTAGCGGATCCTCGGATCGAACAGGGTGTAGGTCAGATCGATCACCAGATTGATCAGGATGTAGACGCCCGAGAAGAACAGGATCAGCCCCTGGATGATCGGATAGTCGCGCGCCAGCACCGCAGCGAGCACGAGACGGCCGAGACCCGGAATGTTGTAGACGCTCTCGGTGACGACCACCCCGCCGATCAGGAGCGCGATGCCGAGGCCGATGACCGTGACGATCGGCACGGCCGCGTTCCTGAGCGCATGGCGGACAAGCACCTTGAACTCGCTCTGCCCCTTGGCGCGCGCGGTGCGCACATAATCTTCCTCCAAGACCTCCATGACGGACGCCCTGGTCATGCGCGCGATCAAGGCGATGAAGATGACGGACAGGGTGATGGTCGGCAGCGCGATGTGGCGCAGGAACGGGATCACGCCGTCGCCCAGGCTCTTGTAACCCTGGACGGGGAGCCACTTGAGCTGGATCGCCATGACATAGATCAGGATGTAGCCGAGCACGAAGACCGGAATGGAGAACCCTGCCACGGAGAACATCATTACAGCCCGGTCGATCAGGCTGCCCGCTTTCCACGCCGCGAGCGTACCGAGCGGGACGGCGACCGCGACCGTGAACGCGATGGTCGTCAGGGTCAGCATGACGGTCGGCTCGAGCCTCTGGGCGATCAGGGTGGTGACCGGCAGATTGGTGAAGATCGATATCCCCAGGTCGCCCTGCATCAGGCTCGTGATCCAGGTCATGAACTGGTTGAATATGGGTTCGTTCAGGCCGAGCTGTTCGCGAATCCGCACGATGTCCTCGGCGGTCGCGTAATCGCCGGCGATCACCGCCGCAGGATCGCCCGGCGACAGGCGCAGCATCAGGAACACGAAGAGCGCGACCACGCCCATGAAGGGAATGGTCGCGAGAATGCGTTTGACGATATAGACGATCATCGGAGTTTGCCTGGCCCGGCCGCCCTGTGTCTCGGACGGCCGGGCCCCGGTTTGTGTGTTACCGCTCCACCGACATGTTCCAGAAGAACTGCACGGGCGACTTGATCAGCCCCTTGACGTTGTTGCGGTAGGCGACAGGCACGAAGAACTGTCCGACATGCCCGGACGCACCGACCGCCCACAGCCGTTCCTGCACCTTGGCGGCGATTTCCTTCTGCCGTGTCGGATCGGTTTCGACCGCAAAGGCGGTGCGCGCCTCTTCCAGCTTCGCGTCGGCCGGCCAGCCGAACCAGCCCTTGTCCGGATTGCCGGAGAAGGCGATCGCCATCGGGTTCATCACGTCGGCGCCGATCCAACAGGTGTGGAACATGTTCCAGCCGCCGTCGGCGACCGGATCGCGTTTCGCGCGCCTGGAGGTGAGCGTCGCCCAGTCCATAGCCTGCACCTCGACCTTCATGCCGATCTTGCGCAGGTTCTGGGCTGTGATCAGCGAGAAGGCGGACAGGAGCGGAATGTCGGTCGGCTGCATGATCACAACCGGCGTGCCGTCATAGCCGGCCTCTTCCAGCGCGGTTTTGGCTTTGTCGATGTCGCCGAGCTTCATGACGTCACTGCCGATGTCGGATTCGAGCGACGTTCCGCACGGGTAGACGCTGTAGCAGGTCTTCCAGTATTTCTGGTCGCCGACCGCACCGGTCATGTAGTCCGCCTGTTTCATCGCCATCAGCGCGGCGCGGCGGATCTCCGGCTTGTCGAACGGCGGCAGCAGGTGGTTGAACCTGGCAAAGCCGATATTGCCCAGGGGGTCGTTGATCTCGACCGTGACGTCGGTGTTGGCCGACAGGAGAGGAATAAGGTCGTTGGCAGGCGACTCGAAATAGTCGACCTCTCCGCTCATCAAGGCGTTCATGGCCGTGGTCTGATCGGGGAAGTAGGTCCACTCGACGCGATCGACCTTGGCGACCTTGCCGCCGGCGGCCGCCGACGGCGGTTCGGACCGGGGCACGTAACTCGGGTTCTTGACGTAGACAACCTTGGAACCCGGCACCCATTCGTCCTTCTTGAACATGAACGGGCCGGAGCCGATGTGTTCCTCGATCTGCTTGAACGGATCGGTCTCGGCCATGCGCTTCGGCATCATGAAGGGCACGTTGGACGAGATCTTTCCGATCGATTCCAGGACCAGGCCGTATGGCTTCTTGAGCTTCATGACGATGGTCTTGGCATCGGCCGCCGTGAGGCTGTCGACCACGTCAAAAAGCGCCTGGCCCATGCCGTCGCGCTTGCCCCAGCGCTGAAGCGATGCGACGCAGTCCTCGGCCGTGACATCTGCGCCGTCATGCCATTTTTGGCCGTCACGCAGCTTGAATGTCCAGGTGAGCTTGTCTTCGGACACGGTCCAGGTGTCGACCATTTGCGGCTGGGGCTTGAAGTTCTCGTCCATCGCAAACAGCGTGTCGTAGATCAGATAGCCGTGATTGCGTGAAATGTAGGCCGTGGTCCAGATCGGATCGAGGTTCTTCAGATCCGCGTGGGGCACCACGCGCAACACCGTTTCCGCCTCGGCCTTGCCGACCGGCGCCATGGCAAGCGGCGCAAGCAGCGCCGCAACTGCAAGTAACTGACGTCTCGTA
>JBPCWF010000207.1:0-4528 GCA_051009775.1 Hyphomicrobiales bacterium
GAATAGGGCAGCGCAAGCCCGATCGCTTCCGACACGGTCGCCATCGTGTTGGCGGTGAACTGGGCGCCGCAGGCACCGGCCGACGGGCAGGCAACGGTTTCGAGCTCATCCAGATCGGCATCGGAAAAGTCGCCGACGGAATGACGCCCGACCGCCTCGAACACATCCTGGATGGTGACCGGATTGCCGTGAAAGGTGCCCGGCAGGATCGAGCCGCCGTAAATGAAGATCGAGGGAACATTGAGCCGGCACATGGACATCATCATGCCAGGCAGCGACTTGTCGCAGCCGGCGAGGCCGACCAGTGCGTCGTAGCAATGGCCGCGCATGGTCAGCTCGACCGAGTCGGCAATGACCTCGCGCGAAACCAAAGACGATTTCATGCCCTGGTGTCCCATGGCGATGCCGTCGGTGACAGTGATCGTGCAGAATTCGCGTGGCGTGCCGTTTGCCGAAGCGACGCCGAATTTGACCGCCTGGGCCTGACGCATCAGCGCGATGTTACAGGGTGCCGCCTCGTTCCAGCAGCTGGCCACGCCAACGAAGGGCTGATGGATCTGGTGACGGCTCAATCCCATCGCGTAGTAGTAGGAGCGATGCGGTGCGCGCTGAGGACCCTCCGTCACATGACGGCTCGGCAGCTTGTTCTTGTCGAAGCTCCTGGCGTCCATCAGCTCTTTCGTCCTCAAGTGTTGCCTCTAGGTGCCACACATCTTGCGGTGCAGGAGAACAAAGCCTTGGCATGGGAATACGCCCCGACAGGCCACTGTATGTTCTACGCCTCACCATACGCACGCTCACTTATGTTGTGAGCTAACCCCCTTGACTGTAAGGACGATTTTGGCGTCGTCCCTACCACTCCAAACTTACGATGGGGAAGCTATGAGTGTTTTAAGGCAAGAACGTGATCATTTGTGCCGTAATGTCATCGTGACGAAATTATTACGCCGAGTGTGGTATTTTTGTTACCACCTGGCACACACCGCCCCCCCGAACAGGGTTTGAGCGGAGTAACCGCTAGATCACAAAGCCGGTTTCCTCTACATAGTGCAGGTTCGCCAAACGTGGATTCCTGCGGCGTCCGTGCGGTGAGAACATGCGGCATGACATCGAATCTGCTCTTCCCGTTATTGTCCACGCGACGTCCTCCGATCGCTGCACGGTTCTCAGCGACATTAAGTCTGTATTCTCAACTTTGCGTGTAAAATCATGACTCATAACGACATTTCGCCTTCACAGCCCGATCCGAGTCAGTTTGCAGAGCCACGTGTCCAGCTTGACTATGTGCCCAAACCCGGGCTTGGCGGCCTTGCGATCAAGAACTTTCTCCTGACCGTAATTACGCTCGGCATATACAGTTTCTGGGCCAAGACCCATGTCCGGCGTCACATCTGGTCATGCGTTCACGTGATGGACGAACCGTTGGAATACACCGGCACCGGCAAGGAGCTTTTCCTCGGCATGCTGGTGATTCTCGGTATCGTGGTGTTGCCGCTATACGTCATCCAGACCGCGGTCCAGTTCATCTTCCCCGGCAACCCGGTCGTGTTCGCCTCCGTCCAGATCGCTCTGGTCGTTCTTGTGCTGTATCTGATCGGCGTCGCGATTTACCGCGCACGGCGCTACCGGCTCAGCCGGACGATCTGGCGCGGCATCAGAGGCACCCTGACAGGCTCGCCCTGGGTCTACGCCTGGCGCAACTTCTGGATGACCCTGCTGCTGCCGCTGACCCTTCTTTGGTCCTATCCGTGGATGCGGGTCCAGCTCAACTCCCAGATCATGAACGAAACCCAGATCGGGTCTGAATCGTTCAGGTTCGATGGACGGTCCGGACCGCTCTACGGGCGTTACGCAGTACTGTGGATCCTCAGTTTGGTTCTGCTGGTGATCGGTTCGGGGCTTTATACCGCGTTGACCGTGGGCCTCGGGCTCGCCGCGGCCAGCTCGGAGACCCCGATGACCCCGGAGGCCATAGCGATTGCCACCGTTGCCGGCGTAGTACTCGTGCTGCCGCTGTTTGCATTGGTAACGGCGATCTTCCGCGCCATCTACGTCTCGGCGGAACTGAACTATTTCGCGAAGTGCACCGGCTTTGAGGGCGCGCGCTTTGCCATGAACGCAACGCCCCTCAGCCTGATCGGCCTGGCGATCGGGAACTTCTTCATTCTTGTGCTTACCCTGACCATTGCCGCCCCCTTCGTGCAGCAGCGCCTGGTGCGCTATGTGTGCGACCGCACGACCATCTCCGGGGCCGTCGATGTGGCCGCGATTCAGCAGTCGCAGGCGGAGCTGGACAAACGGGGCGAAGGCCTTGCCGAGGTGTTCGATATCGATGCCTTCTGAACCGGGCGATATCTATCAGGGCCAGTTTTTCGACGGGCAGTCGGCTGTCGCGCACAGTGTGACGGTGCGCTGTTCGGCGGCCGCGCTGACCATTGGAACCACCGATGACGTGATAGCCGAGTGGACCTATGACGGGCTGCTTGCGCCCGATCCGGTGAAGGTCACGATGCCGGCCCGGATCACCCACAGCCAGGCGCCCTATGCCCGGCTGGTGGTCGAAGACCCAAACTTCGCCGGCGCCATTCTGGAGCGTGCGCCGCATCTTTCGGTTTCCGCCGCACGGCGCGGAACCGCGAGGATCGTCGGCCTTTGCTTTCTGGCCGCGGTCGCCATCGCCGGCGCACTCTACCTGTTCCTGACCTTCGCCCCTCAATCGGTTGCCCGCATCCTGTCCGACAGCTGGCGCAGCAGTCTGGGCGGGCAGATCGAAAAGATGCTGGTGCGCAGCACGAAACACTGCACCGGCGCCGAGGGTCTTGCCGCGCTGAACAGGATCGGCGAGCGTCTGCGGCCGGCCCTGCCGGAAGGCGAGGCCTTCGAGGTTCACGTCTACAACCTGTCGATGATCAACGCCTTCGCGCTGCCCGGCGGCAAGATCGTGTTCAGCGGCAAGCTGATCGCATCCGCTTCCGGCCCTGAGGCGGTCGCCGGAGTGATGGCGCACGAGATGGGCCATGTGATCGAGCGCCACTCTGAAGCCCAGATGGTGCGTGCACTCGGCCTGTCCATGGCGCAGGAATTGCTGTTCGCCGGAAGTTCTCGGATCGGCGACGCGGTCGGCGGCCTTGCGGGCTATCTGGCGATCGTCAGCTATACGAGGGATGCGGAGCGGCAGGCCGATGCGCATGCCCGGGCGATGCTTGAGCGTTCCGGCATCGATCCCAAAGGTCTGATCCGGTTCTTCGAGTTCATAAAGTCCAAGAAGGGCGGCGCCTCGGACGACGATGCCGACGCCAAGGAGAGTACGACCTCTCTGTTCAGCACGCATCCGGGCCTTTCGGAGCGCATCGAAGCGCTGAAGACCGCGCCGGAATGGCCGTCGCGGCCGGTCCTGAGCGAGGCCGAGTGGACTGCCCTGAAGGCGATTTGCTCCTAGAAAATAGTGCCGCAGATCGGCGGGGGACCGTCAGGCGACGCCTTTGAGGCGTTCGACGGCCTCGGTGATCCTGGCCCGGCGCTGTTCCGCTTCCACCTTGCGTTCGCGCTGCTCCTCGACCACGTGCTCCGGCGCGCGCGCAACGAAATTCTCGTTCGCCAGCTTGGCCTCGAGCTTGGAAATCTCGCCGCTGATCTTGCCCAGTTCCTTCTGCAGGCGATCGTTCTCGGCCGCGATGTCGATGACGCCGCCCAGGGGCAGAGCGACCGTCGCCTCGCCGAGCACGATCTGGACCGCGCCTTCGGGCACCGCGTCGGCCAGGTCGATGGTTTCGAGCCTGGCGAGGCGCGACAGTTCCGAACGCCATGCTTCGACGCGCGCAGCCGTGGCATCGCCGGCGCCGGCGATCACAACCGGGATCTTGGCGCCTGCGGGCACGTTCATCTCCGCGCGCACCGAGCGGATCTCGGAAATCAGCCTGACGACCCACTCGATCTCCTCGCGGGCCGGTTCGTTCTGCAGGCCGTCATAGACCGGCCAGTCGGCCAGGATGAGCGCGGTCGCACGCCCGGCGCCATTCTCGCCAAGCCGGGCCCAGAGCTCCTCCGTGACGAACGGCATGAAGGGGTGCAGCAGGCGCAGGATCTGATCCAGCGCCCAGCCGGCGGCCTGGCGCGTTTCGGCCTTGGCCGCCTCGTCCTCGCCGCCGAGCAGAGGCTTGATCAGCTCCACATACCAGTCGCAGAAGACGCCCCAGACGAAGTGATAGAGCGCGCCCGCGGCCTCGTTGTATTTGTGCGCCTCGATCGCCTCCGTGACCGCCTTGCCGGTGCGCTCGACTTCGCCGGCAATCCACAGATTGACGCCCTGGCGGGACGAAGCGATATCGAAGCCGTCGCTCGCAACGCATTGATTCATCTCGCAGAACCGCGCCGCATTCCACAGTTTCGTGGCAAAGTTCCGGTAGCCTTCGACGCGCGACTTGGCGAGCTTGATGTCGCGGCCCTGCGCCGCCATGGAGGCGAGCGTAAAGCGCAAGGCGTCGGCGCCATCGTCCCCGACCAGCTCCCGAGGGTCTATCCCATTGCC
>JBPCWF010000208.1:0-5030 GCA_051009775.1 Hyphomicrobiales bacterium
CTCTTGGCGCCGGAGACCATTGCATCGAATGTCGTCATGCAGCCTGCGAGGATGCCCTGCGCCGGGTGGCGGCCGTCGCGCCACGCTTTCGCGATCGCGCTTGCGAAGATGATGCCGCACATCAGCACGATGGCGTAAAACACCGCGCTGCCCGGGCTCCAGCGTTCGACCAGCAGCAGGTAGATCAGAACGCCGATCGGGATGAGGTACTGAACGCCGTGCTTCAGGGTTGCCAGCACATCCGGTGTTTCGGATTTCGGAATGCCGGTAATCCCTAGCTTCGCCGACTCCAGATGCGAGATGTAGAACAAGGCGCAGTAGGAAATGACGGCAGGGATCGCCGCGTGGACGATGACGTCGTAGTAGGAAATGCCGATGAACTCGGCGATGATGAAGGCGGACGCGCCCATGATCGGCGGCATGAGCTGGCCGTTGGTGGATGCCGCGACCTCGATCGCTCCGGCCTTGTGTGCCGGGAAACCCATCTTCTTCATCAGGGGTATGGTGAAGGCGCCCGTGGTCACCGTGTTGGCGATGGACGATCCGGAAACGGTTCCGGTCAGGCCGGACGCCATGATCGCCGCCTTGGCCGGCCCGCCGCGGTAGCTTCCAACCAGGCCGAAGGACAGATCGAGAAAGAACCGGCCCGCGCCCGCCTTGTCCATGAACGCACCGAACAGCACGAACAGGAACACGTAACTCACGGAAACATCGATCGGGATGCCGAACACCGCTTCGCTCGACAGCCACTGGTAGCCGATCAGCCGCTCCAGGGAGACGCCCTTGTGCGAGATGACGTCCGGCATCGACTGGCCGTAGACGGAGTAGAGCAGGAAGATCACGCAGACGATGACCAGCGGGAGGCCGACGCTGCGCCGTGTGGCTTCAAGCAGCAGCAGGATTCCGGCCCCGCCGAGAATGGCTTCGAACGGTATGTCGATCCCGCCGGCGGAAACCTCCAGCAGGATGCCGTCGCGGCTGACGATGCCGTCATAGGCGATCCAGCCATAGGCGCACACGGCGGCGGCGGCGCCCCCAAGTGCCAGAGTGACCCCGTTGCGCCAGGCTCTGGCGGCCTCCCAGGCGGCGGGAAACATCAGAAACCCGAGCAGCAGGCCGAATGCCAGATGAAGTGCGCGGGCCGGCAGATCGACGAAAATGCCGATGCCGAACTGGAATGGAAATGGCGATGCGATCCACAATTGCCACAGCGACCAGGTGAAGGCCACCGCCGGCACGAGCATGGCGAGCCTGCCGCACAGGGCGTGTTTGGGCCCGTCGAATTTCTCGACCAGAGCGTCGATGTCGCTTTCGGTCTTCATCATGGCATGACCCGACGAATGCGTCTGGAGGGGCCACCCGGCCGCTTCATGCGGCAGGGTGGCCGGGGAAGATCACGAAACAGACGCAACCGCAGCGATCCGGGCTGCGTCGGGCCGGGCCGCTACATCAGGCCCTTTTCCTTGTAGTACTTCACGGCACCGGGGTGCAGTGGCGCGGAAATGCCGTTCTTGATCATGCCCTCCGGCGTCAGGATGGAATAGGCCGGATGCAGGGCTTTGAAGTCGTCCAGGTTTTCGAACACCGCCCGCACGACCTCGTAGACGACCTCTTCCGACACCTTGGCGCTGCTTACGATGGTCGCGTAACCGCCGAATGTCGTGACCGGCTCGGTGGTCGACGAGTAGGCGCCCTTTGGAATGTTGACCGGGCCATAGAACGGAAACTCGGAAATCAGGCCTTTTTCGACATCCGTATCCAGACTGACGATGTAAGCGCCGCAGCCTTCCGTCGCCACCGCGACGCCGGAGTTGGGGATGCCGACCACATAGCCATAGGCATCGATCTTGCCATCGCACAGCGCCTTGGAGTGTTCCGACGAGGTCATTTCGGTGACCAGGCCGAAGGAGTCCTTCGGCGTCTTGTAGCGCTCCATGAGCAGTTCGGTCGTCGCGCGCTGGCCCGACCCCGGATTACCCATGTTGAACTTCTTGCCCTTCATGTCGGCCCAGGACTTGATCCCGGATCCCTTGGCGGCGATAAGCTGATAGGGCTCGGGATGAACCGAAAAGACCGCGCGCAGGTCTTTGTTGTGCGTAACCTTCTCGGACGTGCCGTTATAGGAATGGTATTGCCAGTCGGACTGGGACACGCCGAAGTCAAACTCGCCTTCGGTAATCTGGGCGATGTTGTAGGTCGACCCGGCGGATGACGGCGCGGAACAGCGGATATTGTGTTTCCGCCCCGTTTTGCGGCCCTCGGCCGCTTCCTTGTGGACCATCCGGCAGATCGCGTTGCCCGAGACGAAATAGACCCCCGTCGGACCTCCAGTTCCGATTGTGATGAAAGTCTTTTCGGCTGCCGGAACCGTTCCTGCGGACCCGAAAACACTTGCCACGGCGAGGCCGCTCACCAGCGCCGTTTTCGCCAGAATATTCATCGTACACCCTCCCTTACACTGCATGCAGGCCGCACATTTCATATGTGCGGGCCATGTGGAATTAGATGCCGGTCAGGGAATTGCGTCAAATAATATCCTTTGGCTAGTGTATAGATAATTTCTATGCTGTTCTCGCGAATGCAGACTGGAACTCATGGATATCAGGCAGTTGAAGTGTTTCGACGCGGTGCTTGCCACCGGCGCAATGACCCGTGCGGCAGACCTTCTGGGCCTGGCGCAGCCGACCGTCAGCATCACCATCGCACAGTTGGAGCGCGAGATCGGTTTCGTGCTGTTCAAGCGCTCCAAGGGCAGGCTCGAGCCGACGCCGGAAGCCTACTCCTTCCATGAAGCGGCGACGCAGGCGTTGGAGAGCATTTCACGGGTCGGGCAGGTGGCGCGGGAAATCCGCCGCCTGAACGAAGGAGAGGTTTCGATCCTTTGCTATCCGGGGATTGCCTGGCGCTTCATGCCCGAACTGGTCGAGAAATTCAGGTCAGGGCGTGAAGGCATCCAGGTGAAGCTCATTTCGCGAAGCTCGGCGGCGCTGCGGCAGCTTATTCTGGCGCAGAACTTCGATGTGGCCATCATCGAGGCGCCGGTTCTGCAGCCGTCCGGCAACACGCGGCTATACCGCTACGATTGCCAATGCGCCCTGCCGCCGCAACACCCGATGGGCGAGCACGATGTGATTACTCCGGGCGTTCTGAGTGGCGAGCCCTTCGTCACCCTGTTTCCCGACCACGCCACGCATCACCAGATTCGAAAAGCGTTCGCCGATAACGGATCGCATTTGCGGGTCGCGCTGGAGTGTGATTTCTTTGCCTCGGCATGCAGTTTTGTGCGCGCCGGCGGCGGCTTCGCGATCATCGATCCGATCACGGCAACGCAGATCTCAGATCATGGCATTGAGTTGCGTCCGTTCCGGCCGGCCATTGAATACGAGATTGCCGTCGTGCGCCCCAAGGACAGGGCGTCGTCTCAGTTGGCGGATGAATTCTGCATGCGGCTTCACGAAGAGTTGCAGCGCTTGCAGGATTGAACTCGTACCGGCACTGGCTTCTGGCCCGCCCGCCGCCGGTCCGGGAAACAGGCGCTCCCGGGCCCGTGGGCGAATCGGAATTAGTGCAGCTGCAGCCTGGACCGCCCCAGGGCCTCGGCCAGGAGCTCATCGCGGTTGTAGACGTCCTTGCGGAAGTGGACGCCCATGTCCTTGTTCACCCAGGATGTCAGATAGGTGATGTGGACCGGGATCTCCTGCTTGAGTTTGACCACGCGCTTCCTGGAAGTCGCGAACATGCCGCCGACCTTCGCCTTCGACCAGCTCTGTTCGGCCAGCAGGACCTCCGCCAGGGCCTGAGGGTCCTGGACCCGGACACAGCCATGGCTGAACGCCCGGCTCGAGCGCGAGAACAGCGACTTCGACGGCGTGTCATGGATGTAAACGTTGAACTTGTTGGGGAACATGAACTTGACCTTGCCCAGCGCGTTGCGTTTGCCTGGATCCTGCCTGAGCCGGAACGGGAAGGTGCGCCGCGTGTAGCTGGCCCAGTCCACCGAATAGGGGCTGATCACGCCGCCGGAGGCAAGCACCTTGATGTTCTGCGAGGCGAGCGCGCCGGGATTGCGCTTGAGCTTCGGCAGATACTCGTTCACCGCGATCGAGCGCGGCACGTTCCAGTAGGGATTGACCACGATGTATTTCATGTTCTCGGAGAATACCGGCGTGCGGTGATAGGGCTTGCCGACCACGACATTGGCGGTGTGGATGGTTTTCGGATGCCGCACCACTTTCAGGAACTGGTCGGCCAGGTTTACGAAGACGTAGTAGTCGCCGAAATGGGCCGGCATCCAGCGGCGGCGCTCCAGGTTGAGCTCCATCTGTTCGATGCGGGTGTCGATCGGCACGTTGAACTGGGCAAGAGTGGCCGGACCGATGACCCCGTCCTGGTCGATGCCGTGACGGTACTGAAACCTCTTGACCCCTTCGACAAGGGTGCCGTCATAAACGAGACCGGTATGAGCGCCGGTCTCGAGGTCACCCATCTGGATAAGGCGGTCTCTCAGCACCGACACGCGCTCGTCCTCCATGTCGGGCTTGAGCACTTCGCCCTTGGGGATCTCGATCCAGCCGCCTTTCATGTCGATCTGGCGATACTCGGCGAGCTTGGTCTTGAGCCGCGCGTATCTCGGGCTCTGGGGTGCCAGGGTGTCGAGATAGGGCTCGATGTCGTCGGCCGCCTCCGCGCCGTCGAGCAGGGTCACGGCGCCAAGGCTCTGCGGGTGAATGTTGAGCTCCCGGTTGAACTTGCTGGGCTCGATGCGGCCGGCTTTCAGATCGCGGCCATAGTCGATCATGGCACGCGACAACAGGAGGTCGAGTTCGGCCAGCGTGCGCGGATCGGTCGAGGTGATCATCTCCTCGATCTCCTTGACCCGGTAGTCGGAGGCGACCAGACCGTGCACTTCGGCGTTCCGGAGCACATTCAGCAGGCGCTTGCCTTTGGTCTTCGGTCCGTTGTCGCGCACCCAGATCGGCTTGAAGCTGCGGCTTTCGTAATAGACGAAGACCTGGATCAGGCGCTCGTCC
>JBPCWF010000209.1:0-4968 GCA_051009775.1 Hyphomicrobiales bacterium
CCGCCGTCATCCACGGTCCCTCGGTGTCGCCATTGGCGAGTTCGACGGTGATGCCGTCCGCGTGGCCCGCTTCGGCGAGAAGCTTCTTGGCCTTCTCGACGTCGCGCTTGAGCGGCGGAAGCTTGGCATATTCCGGATGGATCGGGCAGACGTGATGGTTCTCGGCCACCACACCCAGACCCTGGAACGCAACCTTCATGATCTCTTCGTGATCCATGCAGGCCGCGATCGCCTGACGCACTTTCTTGTTGTCGAAAGGCTTCGTGTTGACGCGGAAGCGCATGACCGCGGTCTGCGCCGTGGTCTGCGGGTGCAACTCGAGGCCAGGCACGCGCTTGACCGTCGCGATCGACTCGATCGGCAGACGGTAGACCATGTCGACCTGCTTGGAGATCAGCGCCTGGATCCACGCATTGGTGTCCTCGCCGTGATCGTAATAGTGGATCTCGTTGAGATGGAAGTCACCGGCCCACCAGTCGCGCGTCTTCTTGAGGATTGCCTTCTCGCCGACCGCGAATTCGGCCAGCTCGAACGCGCCGGTGCCGATCGGGTTCTTGGAGAGGTCGGCGTCGTAGTCCTTGCCCCAGCCCTTGTGCGTGATGGCCGCCGGATAGTTGTAGAAGTTTTCCGGCATGGCCAGCGCGGCCTGCTTGAGGTTGAACTTGATGGTGTTGTCGTCGACGACCTCGACCGCGCCCTCGATGCCGCGCTTGGCCATCTTGGGATTGCCCTTGTCGTCCTTCTGGCCGGTGTCGTACTGCTCGACCATGGCGTCGAACAGGCCGAGGTTCGACGAGCCGGTGGCGGGATCGAGCCAGCGGTTGA
Organism: Hyphomicrobiales bacterium; assembly: GCA_051009775.1. GTDB lineage: Bacteria > Pseudomonadota > Alphaproteobacteria > Rhizobiales > JAJFHB01 > JBPCWF01. Next base: position 826 of record JBPCWF010000209.1, read on the forward strand.
CCGTGTGGGCAACGTCCTGAGCGCCGAAATCGTCGCCGTTGGACCATTTTACGCCCTTGCGCAGGTGGAACACCCAGGTTTTCAGATCGTCGGAGGCTTCCCACTTCTCTGCCAGATACGGAACCGTGGTGTTGTCCGCCTTGGTGCGGGTCAGGTGCTCGACCAGGAAACGCGCCACATTGGACTTTTCGACCCAGTCGAACGCCGCCGGATCGGTCATTTCCTGAACGCGCATGGATATTCTGAGCGTGCCGCCGGATTTCGGCGTCGCCGCAAGAGCGGGCTGCATGAAGGTTTCGCCCGTCAAGGTATCGGCCATGACATAGGCCGTGGTCGCGGTCACGCCAAGCAGGCAGGCCTGGCGCAGAAAATCGCGGCGGTGGATCTTGCCGGTATGGAGCTGATCGCACAGCTCGGGCATGTAGGAATGCGTTTCCGCACCCCATGCCTTTTCAGACGGCAGGATATACCGCCGCCTGTCGCGATTGAGGAATTTCCGATCTGCCATTCTATTCCCTCCCTGGGTTATTGATTTATCGGGTTGATGTTATTGGGCCTGCCTCACCAGGCTGAGCCCGAATGTTCGCATGCTAAGCGGATGTGCTCCTTTGTCGTTCACGCCGGGTCATTTGTCGATTGCGACCCTCAGCCAGCCATAAGCGTCACCTTTATTGCTGAACCGGAACTGGGCCGTCTCGTCGCCAAAGCTCTTCATTTTGGTGATGCCGCGAGACACATCGTCGGGCGAATAGACGAAAAGCTCGTAGCTGTTGGATTGGATTCTCGAGATGACACCGCCCTCGAGCGCCTTCGCCGCGCCCGCATCGTCAACCGCGGTGATCACGACGCCCGCCGATTCCGTCGGCAGTCCGTATTTCTCGATTAAAGCGTCTGATACCGGCGACAGGGTCATCCTGGAAAGATCAACCGTGTGTTCGAATTCACGCTCGCTCGCCATGCGCCAACCTCCCTTGCGATCAACGGTTCGCTATGGCCGGCGCGGAATGGTGATGGCTGACACAAGCTACCTACACACCTCTTTGCGCCGGCGCGCCGCCGTTTGCACCGGATCGCCCATTGTTTACACACGCCGTTTGCGCAACGGTCTTGTTCATTATGCCAATTGTGCATTGATCTCCCGACAATTGCAACTTGACGCCCGGTTCTAGAGGCTTGATCTATCGTAAATTTTTCTGGTCCGAAGGCAAAATTATTTGCTTTCGGCCCGACGGCGAAAGCGATTCCGGCGCGCTCAGACGCGCCGCGAAATCCGTTTGCACGCGATCTCGATCGCGGGCCGATTTGCCGCAGCCGCCGCGCTCTCACCCGGTGGAAAAACCGGCCATGCGGGGCTAACCTGACAGCATGCACTATGGATTCCACCCGCGCCGGCCGTATGTCTATCTGCTTGTCAATTGCGCCGCCGGCATCGCCGCGTCATGGCTTCTGCTCGCGGGCCTGATGTGGTTCGACACGGCCGGCATCAGCAGCCTCGTGTCCCGCTCACCCGACGGTGTGATGGCCTTCGCTCTGCTCGCGGGCGGGTTTGCGGTCACCTTCGGCAGCGCGGCGATGGCCACTGCTATCATGCTGCAGCCCTATGACTGTGGTGGTGGCGACGGCGCCGTCCGTTCATCGCAGGTGAACACGCCGATGGCGCACCGGCGCGTGCCCGTGGCCCACAGCTGACCCGAACGGTGCTCTAAGGATTGAGCGCCGTCACCAGCGCCTTGACGCTGCCGCCGCGTTTCCTGATGAATTCCTGGAAGATCTTACGCTGGAACCAGGCAAGCCAGAAGCCGAGAACGCGCACATTCGTGATCTTGTAGCCCTTGCCGGCGCGCTTCAGCTCCCAACGCACCGCGTAAGCCGACCCGTCGCTGAGGAAGACCTTGGTGTCGATATAGTGGGCATCGCCCCGCCGCCAGCTCTTGCCCGACACCTCCGCCTTGACCACCCGGTATTGCTGCGACATCAGGGCGAAGTAGCGTGACATGTAGCGCGCCACGCCGCGATAGTACCGCCTGCGGTGCGACCGGGCGAGGCCGGCGCGGTAGGCGCCGAGCGAATAGAGCGCGATGCCCGATACGTCGGCATGGGTGCGGATGACGGAGAGGAACTGCTTGGACGAGGCCGTACGCGCGGCGTTGAGTAGCGGCGCCTTGACCTTTTTCATGAAGCGCACGATCGGATCCGCCGCGGCATTGGCAGGCTCCGTGCCGGGCAGACCGAGACACAAAACGGCCGCCGCTCCGGCCAAAAGCCGCCGTCGCGAGATCTCATTTCGCTCATGACGGCATGTCGTCATGCAAGTCCTCGTCCACTGGCTGATCGGGTTAGCCGATGAGGGAGATGAAATTATGGCATGCCGCACAAATGTGCCACAATTTATTGAGTGCACACGGCGGTTTGCGTTAACGGCCCGGGCACCGCCCGCAGGCTAGAGCATCGTTCCTTCATATGGAATCACTTGAAGGAACGATGCTCTAAAACGGCCGGCGCGCCTTGATCGCCGCCGCCAGCGTGCCTTCGTCCAGATAGTCGAGCTCGCCACCGACCGGCACACCATGGGCGAGACGGGAGACATCGACATCGGTGCCTTCCAGACGGTCGGTGATGTAATGGGCCGTGGTCTGGCCGTCGACGGTGGCATTGACCGCGAGCACGATCTCCTTGACCTCCGGCGCCTGGGCACGTTCGACCAGACCGGCGATGTTGAGATCGTCCGGCCCGATGCCGTCGAGCGCCGACAATGTGCCGCCGAGAACGTGATACTGGCCCTTGATCGCCGAGGCGCGCTCCAGCGCCCATAGATCGCCGACCTCCTCGACCACGCAGATGACCGAGCCGTCGCGCGAAACGTCGGCGCAGATGGTGCACGGATCGCAGGTATCCACATTGCCGCAGTTTGTGCACACCACGACCTGCTCCAGCACCTCCGCCATCGCCGCGGTCAGCGGCGCGAACAGCGGTTCCTTGCGCTTGATCAGATGCAGCACGGCGCGGCGCGCGGAGCGCGGCCCGAGACCGGGCACCTTGGACATGAGCTGGATCAGCCGTTCGATCTCAGGTCCGGCGGTCCGGCGCGACATCGGCTGAGCCTACAGACCGAGATTCATTCCCGGCGGCAGCGGCAAGCCGCCGGTGACCTCTTTCATCTTCTCCGCCACGGCCTGCTCCATCTTGGTGCGGGCTTCGGCGTGGGCGGCGACGATCAGATCCTCAAGGATCTCGCGCTCGTCCTCTTTCATCAGCGAACCGTCGATAACGAGGCCGGTCAGGACGCCCTTGCCGGTCAGCGTGACCGTGACCAGCCCGCCGCCCGATATGCCCTGAACCTCAAGCTCGCTGAGCGAGGCCTGCATGTCCGCCATTTTGGATTGAAGCTCCTGGGCCTGCTTCATTAGGCCGCCGAGATCCTTGATCATGTGGTGTTCCTGATGCGTGTTGTCAGAATGCCGGGCCGGCGACCAGCGTCGCCGACGGGCTCTCGATTAATAGCCGTCTTCGTCCGGGCCGTCATCCACGGGATCGGCCATGTCGCCCGGATCGAACGCCTCGCGCACCGAGACGATCTCGGCGCCGGGAAAGGTGTTGAGCGCCGCCTCGACCACCGGATGGCCGCGCGCCTCGGCCATCAACGCGTCCTCACGCTCCTTGGCCTGCTCGAAAATGGTCTTCTCGCCCTCGTCCTGCGACAGGGACACGATCCAGCGACTGCCGGTCCATTCGCTCAAGCGCTGGGTCAGGTCGCTGACGATGCGCGGCGGCATGCCGTCCGCCAGGTTGATCTCGATATGGCCGTGCCGGAAGCTGACCAGCCGGACACCGCGCTCGAGTGCCGATTTGAGCTTGATGTCGCGTTTGGCGCCGGCGAGTTCGACAATGTCCTGGAACGACTGCGGCGCCGCAAGGTCGGGCACGTGCTCGGCCTCGGTCTCCTGAGGCACGGGTTCGGGGTCGCGCGGTTTGGGCGCGACGTTGAGCTGCGTCACCTCCGCACCGTGCCGGGCGCGCTCAGGCGCTGGGCCGGACGGCGCGCCGGTACCGTTTCCCGAACGGCCGGCCGTCTCGCCGCCTCCGGGCGCATCGGCCAGTTTGCGCACGACCTCCTCCGGTGCAGGCAGGTCGGCGACATAGCAC
>JBPCWF010000210.1:0-5802 GCA_051009775.1 Hyphomicrobiales bacterium
CTGACCGAACGCCACGGACGGGTGACCTTTGACGACGTCGCCGGCATCGATGAGGCCAAGGAAGACGTCGAAGAGGTCGTCGAGTTCCTGAAAGACCCGCACAAGTTCCAGCGGCTCGGCGGACGCATCCCCAAGGGTGCGCTGCTGGTCGGCCCTCCGGGCACCGGCAAGACGCTGCTGGCCCGCGCCATCGCCGGCGAGGCCAATGTGCCGTTCTTCACCATTTCCGGTTCCGACTTCGTCGAGATGTTCGTCGGCGTCGGCGCCAGCCGGGTGCGCGACATGTTCGAGCAGGCCAAGAAGAACGCGCCCTGCATCATCTTCATCGACGAGATCGACGCGGTCGGCCGCCATCGCGGCGCCGGCCTCGGTGGCGGCAATGACGAGCGCGAACAGACGCTCAACCAGCTGCTCGTCGAGATGGACGGTTTCGAGGCCAACGAGGGCGTGATCCTGATCGCCGCCACCAACAGGCCGGACGTTCTCGATCCCGCGCTGCTCAGGCCCGGACGTTTCGACCGCCAGGTCGTGGTGCCCAATCCGGACGTGATCGGCCGCGAGAAGATCCTCAAGGTGCACATGCGCAAGGTGCCGCTGGCGCCGGACGTGGAAGCCAAGATCATCGCGCGCGGCACGCCGGGCTTCTCCGGCGCCGATCTGGCCAACCTGGTCAACGAGGCGGCGCTGCTCGCCGCGCGCCGGTCCAAGCGCCTGGTCACCCAGCACGAGTTCGAGGACGCCAAGGACAAGGTCCTGATGGGCTCCGAGCGGCGCTCGCTGGTGATGACCGAAGAGGAAAAGAAGCTCACCGCCTATCACGAGGGCGGCCACGCGCTGATCGCCATGAACCTGGAAGATTCAGATCCGGTTCACAAGGCGACGATCATCCCGCGCGGCCGGGCACTCGGCATGGTCATGCGTCTGCCCGAGCGCGATCAGCTCTCGGTCACGCGGGCGAAGATGAAGGCGGACATCGCGGTCGCCATGGGCGGCCGGGTGGCGGAGGAACTGATCTTCGGCCATTCGAAGGTCACGTCCGGCGCTTCGTCGGACATCAAGATGGCAACCCAGATGGCGCGCGCCATGGTCACCCAGTACGGCATGAGCGACAAGCTCGGGCCGCTCGCCTATGGCGACAACGAGGAAGAGGTCTTCCTTGGCCACTCGGTCGCCCGCACCCAGAACATGAGCGACGAGACCCAGCAGCTGGTCGACAGCGAGATCCATTTCATCGTCGACGAGGGCTACGGCACCGCCACCAAGATCCTGACCGACAAGATGGACGATCTGCACAAGATCGCCACAGGCCTGCTCGAATACGAGACCTTGAGCGGCGCAGAGATCCAGGGCCTTCTGGACGGCAAGCAGCCGGTTCGCGACTCCGGGGACGACACGCCGCCCGAGACGGGTTCCGCCGTTCCGGCCGCGGGCAAGACGAGCCGCGGCAAGGGCGACGAGGATGCCGGCGACATGGAGCCGCAGCCCCAGACCTGACGGGTCGCAAGCAAAGGCATTTGAAATTGTGCGGGCCGGGCCTTAGGGTTCGGCCCGAACTTTTTCTGGGACTCCAAGACAATTGCCATGAACGATCGTGTGTATCTGCGGCCGATGGCCCTGCTAGACGGGCCGGATGCCGGGCAGGCCGTCGCCGCCGGAAGGGCGGGGCGTCTGGCCGCTGGCACGATCGCATTCACGGCCCTGGAGGTGATCGAGCGCCGCGGCGCGGCCGTACACCGGGAGGTGAGGGCATATGGCGACGTCCGGGCGAGCGCCGAGGCGGGATTCGCCGATCGCCTCGAAGCGATCGAAGCGGTGCGGCCGGATCTGCCCGGACTTGAACTCAGCTCGCCGGCCGTCATGGGCGTGGTCAATGTCACCCCCGACAGTTTTTCCGATGGCGGACGGTTCGCGGATGCCGCCTCGGCCGTTGCCCAGGGCGAGGCGCTGGCCGCGGCCGGGGCCGACCTTCTGGATGTCGGCGGCGAGTCGACGAGGCCCGGATCTGACGCCACCACCGTCGACGAGGAACTGCGCCGGGTGCTTCCCGTGATCGAGGGGCTTGCCCGGTCCAAGGTGCCGACCTCCATAGACACGCGAAAGGCGCCGGTCATGCGTGCCGCGGTCGAAGCCGGCGCGGCGCTGGTCAATGACGTGACGGCGCTCGGCCACGATCCGGCGGGCGTGGAGACGGTGCGCGCCCGCGGCGTCCCGGTGATGCTGATGCACTCCGCGGGCGATCCCAAGACCATGCAGGACAACCCGACCTATGACGACGTTGTGCTCGATGTCTATGACGCGCTGGCCGGACGGGTGTCGGCCTGTACCGGCGCCGGCATAGCGCGAGACCGCATCGTGGTCGACCCGGGCATCGGGTTCGGCAAGACCTTCGCCCACAACCATGAAATCCTGCGCAACCTGAGCGTCTTCCATGGCCTCGGCCTGCGCGTCGCGCTCGGCGTCTCGCGCAAGGCGTTTATCGGCGCGCTCTCGGGCGAACAGGCGGCGGGCAGGCGGCTTGCGGGCTCGCTCGCGGCAGCCCTGGTCGGGGTGGCGCAGGGGGTGCAGATCCTGCGGGTTCACGATGTCGCGGAAACCGTTCAGGCGGTGCGGACCCAAGTCGGCATCTGGGCGGACCGGAGTGTGTGAAGCTTAATACAATTTTGGCTCAGATGAGCTATATTGGGGCGTTCAAAATGTGACTGGGCGCGTTCCGGGACACGACCGGTGTCGTTCCTGGCGGGCCCTTATGTTGTGTGAGTGGGTAGGACGGTGAAGACTTTTTTTGGCACCGATGGTGTTCGCGGCAGGGCCAATGAGTGGCCGATGACCGCAGAGATCGCATTGCGCGTCGGCATGGCCGCGGGCTCCGTGTTTACCCGTGGCGAATACCGCCACCGGGTGGTGATCGGCAAGGACACCAGGCTGTCGGGCTATATGATCGAGCCCGCGCTCGTGGCCGGCTTCACCTCGGTCGGCATGGATGTGTTTCAGTTCGGGCCGCTGCCGACGCCGGCGGTCGCCATGCTGGTTCGCTCGCTCCGGGCCGATCTGGGCGTCATGATCTCCGCCTCTCACAACGCGTTCCACGACAACGGCATCAAGCTGTTCGGTCCCGACGGCTACAAACTGTCCGACGAGGTCGAGCTCAAGATCGAAAACCTGATCCAGGGCGATATCGCCTCCATGCTGGCCGAACCCGAACGGCTCGGCCGGGCCAAGCGGATCGAAGACGCCCAGGCGCGCTACATCGAATTCGCCAAGCGCACCTTCCCGCGCGACATGTCGCTCGAGGGCATGCGTGTGGTGGTCGACTGCGCCAATGGTGCCGCCTACAAGGTGGCCCCGGCCGCCCTGTGGGAGCTCGGCGCGGAAGTGATTGAGGTCGGCATCGACCCCGACGGTTTCAACATCAACAGGAAATGCGGCTCGACCTATCCGGAGCTCATGTGCGCCAAGGTGCGCGAGATGCGTGCCGATATCGGCATCGCGCTCGACGGCGACGCCGATCGGGTGATCATCGCCGACGAGCATGGCGACATCATCGACGGCGACCAGGTCATGGCGCTGATCGCCCAGGCCTGGCACCACGACGAGCGGCTGTCGGCCTCGGGCATCGTCGCGACCATCATGTCCAACCTCGGCCTGGAGCGCTACCTGCAGTCGCTCGGCCTCACGCTTGCCCGCACCAAGGTCGGCGACCGCTATGTGGTCGAGCATATGCGCGCTCACGGGTTCAATGTCGGCGGCGAACAGTCGGGCCATATCGTCCTGAGTGACTTCACGACCACCTGAGACGGCCTGATCGCCGCGCTCCAGGTCCTGAGCGTGGTCGCCGGGCGCGGCAAGCCGGTGTCGGAGGTGTGCAAGCTGTTCGACCCTCTGCCGCAGGTGCTGCAGAACGTGCGCTACAAGGCAGGCAAGCCGCTTGAGGACAAGATGGTCAAGGCGGCGATCGAAGACGCCACCGCCCGCCTCGGCACTACCGGCCGGCTTGTGATCCGGCCGTCGGGTACGGAGCCCGTTATCCGGGTGATGGGCGAGGGCGACGACGAGGGTCTGGTCAAGACCGTGGTCGGCGACATCGTCTCTGCGCTCGAGGGCGCCGCGGCCTGAAACGCGTCCGGCGCCTGCACCGGGCAGTCCGGATCTCCATCACTTCAGTCATGCCGCACCGAAGCCTGGAACGCGCGTATCATTTCTCGTCATTCCCGCGAAAGCGGGAATCCAGTAACCTCATGAAATTGTTGAATTATCTCTGCCGTGGCGGGAGCCGCTTTCGCAGGGGGTACTGGATCCCTGTGTGTTGAGACCGGGATGACGACGGAAACGGGTCTTCTAGACCTCCCGCTCCAGGGCCGCGAACAGACGGTCGACATCATGCTGCGTGTTGTAGAGATGGGGCGTGATGCGCATGGAATCGCCGCGCACGCTGACATAGATCTGATCCTCCGCCAGCCGCGCAAGCAGGCCGTCGGGCACGCCCGAGGGGAAGCGCAGGCCGAGAAAATGACCGGCCCGCAGGTGCGGCGGGCTGGCGCTCAGTCCAAGCGCCTTCGCGCGCTCCGCAATCGCCGCGGTGCCGGCGCTCAGCGTCTCGGCGATCTCCGCCACACCCCATTCGTGGATCTGCCGCAGCGCCGCGGCCGCCATCGGCATCAGGTGGAAATTGGCGCGCTCGCCCATATCGAATCGGAGCGCCCCCGCCTGATAGCTGTCTTCGTACTCTACCAGCCCGCCGAAATTTTCCGAACGATTGCGCGCGATCCAATTGTATTCGAGCGGCTCGCCGCCGTGCCATTTGGGATCGACGTAGAGAAAGCCCAGACTGTAGGGGCCCAAGAGCCATTTGTAGCAGGCACAGATCACGAAGTCGGGCCGGACGCGCGCGGCATCGAACGGCCAGGCGCCGCCCGATTGCGTAATGTCGAGCACCAGTGCGGCGCCGGCGTCGCGGGTGCGTTCGGCGATGCGCTCGACATCGATCAGCGCGCCGTCGGTCCAGTGGCAGTGGGCCGCCGCGACGATTGCGGTGCGCTCGGTGATGGCGTCGAGCAGGGCGGCCGACCAGTCGAGGCCCTCGTTGTCGTAGCGGCCCGCCTCCGACTTCAGGACGGTCCGGACCGTGCCGCCGCGTTGTGCCGCGAGTTCGCGCCAGACATAGACGTTGGAGGGAAACTGGTCTTCCAGGACGATGATCTCCCGGCCCGGTTCGAGCTTGAGGTTCCTGGCCGCGACGGCCAGCCCGTAGGAGGCCGACGGCACGATGGCGACGCAGTCCGGGGCTGCGTTGATCAGGTCGGCGAACAGGCTGCGGCAGTCCTGAGACCGGGAGAAGAAGTCCGGTGGCGTCAGCGTCCAGGGCCGGCCCTTGTCGGCAATGCCCCGCCGTCCGGCCTCCTGAACGGCCGTCATCAACGGCGACATGTAGGCGCAGTTCAGATAGGCGACATCGTCGGGGATGTCGAACAGATGGCGCTGGTTCTCGATCATGTCTGGCCGGTTTCTCTCGCGTGGCACGCCGAAGTACAGAACATCGCGCACCTGCAATAGCCCAAATGCCGGGACCTTGTCTTGCCGAACATATACTTCGTGCTCCGCGCGCAAGGCTCATCAAGTTCTCGTTTTCCGCTTAAACCTTTTTTAGTCAGTTTGCTTCATATCTGGATGGGAATTCGGGATGTCCCGAGGCCAGGTGGAACAGACGATGCCGGAGACGGCAACGGGCCTCAGGAGATTTCGAGCGGGGCGGGGCAATCCGCAAATGACGACGATCGGATCGGCGCCAGCCGTCCATCGCAAGTG